>JAQVWU010000082.1 GCA_028709565.1 Eubacteriales bacterium | reverse complement strand
GACCACCGCCCCGGGCAGCGACGCGGACGGCAGCACCAGACTGGAAGCCGACCTGCCCGACGCCGCATATGACGGTTACGAATACATGTTTGTTACAATCGGTCCCGGTATGAACGTGCACTGGGCGCTGCCCGAGATATATGTTGAGAATCTGAACGGCGATATAATCAACGACAGCATATACGAGCGAAACAGCCGTATATCCGAACGGTTCAAGGTCACCGTTTCCGCACATTTTTCGGCTAATCCCGCCGAAACCGCCAGGCAGTCCATCCTGGCAAATTCCGATGATTATGATGTTCTGAGCACCTCGGTGAGTGCGGCTGCCGGCCTTATCCTCAGCGGTTATCTGTTGGACCTGCACTATGTTCCGTATATCGACCTGGATAAACCCTGGTGGAATCAAAACGCGTCGGAGCATCTGTCGATTATGAATAAACTCTATGTCACCGTAAGCGACCTGGGATACCGTGACAAAGAGGCGACATGGATATTTACATTTAATAAGACTATGATCAACGATTTCGGTCTTGACGACCCTTACGGTCTGGTGCGCGATAAAAAGTGGACCTTTGAGAAGATGTATGATATGGCGCGTGTGGTCTCCTCGGACATAAACGGGGACGGCAAGATGGACCAGAATGACCGGTTCGGACTGCTGACGCAATATCATACGGCGCTGCAGTTCGCGGAAAGCGGAGAGGTGCTCATAGCGTCAAAGGACAAGGACGACATGCCCGAGATTGTATTCATGAACGAGAAGACAGAGGCTATATTGACAAAGGTTCTCGAGCTCTTCAAGGACGGCGATAACGTATTCCATGCGTCGAATTTCATAGGCGCTGACGATATCTGGGACGCGCAGCTGCAGATGATGAACGACAACCGCGCCCTTTTCCAGCAGACGCTGATGAACCGGGTTTTGCTGCTGCGCGAATACGAATGTGATTTCGGCATACTCCCCCAGCCGCTGATGGCCCAGGGGCAGACCGAATACCGCGCGCCCGTGGACCTGGGATGCACCAGCTCCGTATCGATCCCGGTAACGGCGACCGACCCGGAGAGGACCGGTGTAATACTCGAAGCGCTTACCGCCGACAGTTATTATTCGCTCATCCCCAATTACTATGAAGTGGCGATAAAGGGTAAAGGACTGCGCGACGAGGAATCGCTCGAGATGTTTGATATAATCTTCGGCAACCGAATATACGACATCGGCTGGGCATACAACTTTGGCGGCATACCCGAAATGGTGTCGGCAATGGGATTCGCCGGTCAGACCAATGTATTGACCCAATACAACCGTCGTGAAAAAATGACCCATAACGACGTGGACAAGTTTATTTCAACAATAACGGAACTGCAATAAAATATAAACAGCGGAAATTCAGATCGGACGAGAACTATGAGAGCGGATATGAAAGAAAAACAACGGGTTATCATTTTAAAACTGGAGAAAGCCTTTCTTATTTGCCTTCTCACAGCCTCCTGTCTGGCTACAGCCGTGATAAATGCCGCTGTGTTTACCGTGGAATCATATGTCGAGATACCTGCCGCTTTGATTTCGGTAAGGGCAACCGACGCCGCTGCCGATTACGGCGCGCAGAACCTGCTGGACGGCGACAGCGCCACCATATGGCACACATCCTGGCAGCCGGCTCCGGCTGCGCTGCCCCAGTCGCTCATATTCGACTTCACCGAAGCGGTAAAGCTGAGTTCGATTTCCGTTCTGCCTCGGCAGGATATGGATAACGGACGCATTTCACTCTTTAATTTGTATATAAAGAAGCCGGGCGGTGAGTTCGAGGCGGTTGTCGAAGGCGGCGAGTGGAGCTACACCGACAATATCGATTATAAGACCGCGATCATTGACCCGCCCGTTGAAGCCGCGTCGCTAAAACTTGAGGTGCTGTACGGTTTGAACGGATTCGTCTCGGCAGCCGAGGTAAAGTTCACGGG
The DNA here is from genome assembly GCA_028709565.1 of Eubacteriales bacterium. Classification (GTDB taxonomy): domain Bacteria; phylum Bacillota; class Clostridia; order Oscillospirales; family CAG-272; genus JAQVWU01. The sequence goes on along the minus strand of JAQVWU010000082.1, from coordinate 7,595 downwards.
TGTTCTCACCGGACGCGTTCTCACCGCCGAAACCGAACAGGAAACGGTCCCAAAGATATCGTATGACAGCGTAGGCTCAATCGGTATTTACGCCGATGACGAACATCCCCGTTACCCCGGTACTCATGTTATTGACAACGACCCGGATACCATTTGGCACACCGATTGGGAAACGGGGGACGGTATCTTTCCGCACCGGCTGTATATAGACCTGGGCGGCGAATATACGATAACGGGTATAAGGTTTATGGACAGACAGGACGGATCGCAAAACGGCAGCATAATAAAATGCATTCTTTATTCCGACAGCGGTCAGGAAACGGGAGCGGTGGAACCGACAGCGCCGAACCGGCAGGTACGCGAAATTCCGCTCAAAAGACATATAAAAACAAATGTGCTGATAATTGAAGTAACCGAAGGATACGGGGATTTCGCGTCAATGGCAGAACTCTCGGTACAGACCGAAGAGTCGGGGGTTATAACCTCCTGGGACGCCTTCCACTGACCGGGGGTGCGTGATGCTTTTTAATTCCTTTACTTTTCTTGTGTTTTTTATTATCGTTTTTACGCTGTATTTTCTGTGCCCCAAAAAAACGCGGTGGCTTGTGCTGCTGGGAGCCAGTATATACTTTTACGCGTCGTGGAATGTCGCTTATATAATTTTGATATTTTGTACCATCGCGGTTTCCTATTCGGCCGCCCGGCTAATCGAAATGGCGTCCGGCAAACATGCCAAACGGCTGCTGCTGATAATCGCCTTTGTCGTCTGCTTTGACCTGCTGGTGATGTTCAAATACTACAATTTTGTGACCGAAATTATCAACGGCATCTGGCAGACCGACCTGCCCCTTATCTACGTGCTGCTGCCGGTCGGCATTTCCTTTTATACATTTCAGAGCTTCAGCTATGTGGTCGATGTATACCGCGGTTTAAAAGCCGAATGCAATCCCCTTTACTATACCCTGTTTGTCATGTTCTTTCCGCAGCTAGTGGCGGGGCCTATCGAGCGGGCGGGGGATCTGCTGCCTCAGCTGCGCAGTCCCCAACCCTTTGATTATCGGCGCGCGGTCGGCGGATTCCATTACGTTCTGTGGGGATTGTTCAAAAAGTGCGTGATAGCCGACAGCCTGTGTGTAGCTGTCGACAATGTCTACGGCAGTCTGGAGTTGCGCTCCGGTTCCGCCATTATAATGGCGACGATTTTCTTTGCGATGCAGATTTACTGCGATTTCTCAGGTTATTCGGATATTGCCATAGGCATAGGCAAAATCCTCGGCTATGAACTGACACTCAATTTCCGCAATCCCTATTTTGCCAAAAACATCGATGAGTTCTGGGCGCGGTGGCATATCACGCTGTCCGGCTGGTTTCGGGATTATCTGTACATACCCCTCGGCGGCAACCGCAAAGGCAGAATACGCACATATCTTAACCTGTTTTTGACCTTCCTGATAAGCGGATTGTGGCACGGCGCGAATCTGACCTTTATCATATGGGGCGCCTTCCACGGTCTGCTCACGGTGATATATAAAACGGTCAAAAAGCCGCTGGCTTCGCTGACCGGACGGGTGCACCCGGCACTTGTGTTCGCGGGCAACAGCCTGTCCAGGCTCATAACATTCACCCTGGTCTGTTTCGGCTGGATATTCTTCCGCGCCGATTCGCCGACAGCCGTAAAAGTAGCCATCACAAAGATATTCGCTCCGGGTGGGCTCGGGTTTGCCGACTCCTTCTCAACGATGGGTATTGACCCGACGGCCCTCAAAATCATATGCGCGCTGACCGTTGTTATGTTTGTCGTCGAATATCTGCGCTGCGAAAAAGGGCTGTTTGACAAATTTGCCTTCGCGCCCGTATATATCCGCACCCCGGCCGGTCTGGTGCTGTCCGCTGTCATCGCCGCTGTGCTTGTATATTTCAGCGACGGCGAGGTTAAGCCTTTTGTGTATTTCCAGTTCTGAACAAAGCAAAATGCCCGTATTAAAACAATAAAAATAAATTTAAACGGTATTTAAATGCAAATGATTAAGTTTACGGCGAACATTCTTGTTTTTGCGCTGCTCTTCGCGGTTATCTGTTTGTGGGGAGCCGATTTCCTGATAAACGACTCGCGCTGCGCCTCAAACGAATATATGCAGGCGGCATACGACAAGCATAAACGTCTCGCATCAAACGAGCCGCAGGTGGTTGTAATGGGCGGTTCAAATGTTTCCTTTGGGCTGGACAGCGCCGCCATTGCGGAACTTTACGGCATGGACGTTGTCAACATGGGGCTACACGCAGGTCTTGATATGCATTTTATGCTGGACAGCATACGCGACGAGATAGACGAGGGCGATATAGTTCTGCTGCTGCTTGAATACAACCTTTACACATCCCCGTCGCTGTATTCCGAGGACACCGTGTTCCGTTACGTGAAATATTACCCGCGTATGTTAAAATATGTGGATATAAAACATTACGGCTCAATGCTCATTGACGGACTCCCTGCGGCATTGCGGCTGGGCATGAACAATTTCCTGGGTTATATACAGAAGGGCGAGGTGATGTACAGCGGCGTATATGACCGCAACAGCTTCAACAAATACGGCGATCTTGACGCACACTGGGACCAGCCACACGGAGATGCCGCTTATTACGGTTCGCTGCTCTTCGGCGGCGAAACCCCCGACCGGGAAAAGCTCGATTATCTTGACGAATTCTGCAAATATGCGGTATCTCAAAAAAGGGCGCGTGAGGTTATTGTCTCCTTCCCTCCGGTACCCCGCGGTCAGATTAACATATCGGCGGTGGATGATATAGTCGCTGAACTGGAGGAATATGACTCGTTTACCCTGGCGGGTATCTGGCGCGACTACATTTTTGAAACGGATATGTTTTACGATACATATTACCACCTCAGCGGCGAGGGGGTCAGGGCGCGAACGGCTCAGCTGGTCAGGGATTTGCAGAAGCTTAAGGCATGAGCGATTTATATATCATAAGAGGCGATATCTGTATTTATAAAACATTGCTAACAGTATGTTCATATGATATAATTATTTAAGCCAGCGCACCGACGCAATATAACCCGCAAGCCGGGTTGTATATAAATAAAAAAACAGGCATTGTATATCAAAACGGCAGTGCCATATCAGAAAGGGGAATATCATATCATGAAAAAGCTTGTTTCCGCAATAACCTTGATTCTGCTTATCTTCGCGGTTACCGCCCTTCCGATTTCCGCCCTCGCGTTTGTGAGCGCGATATGCGAGGATGAGGCGCCCGATTATCTGGCCGCTTATTCCATCGACGGCGATGAATCCACCTTCTGGCACACAACATGGGAAGGCGGTACACAACCGCTCCCGATTTCCATTGTTTTTGAGATGGACGGCGTATACAACATCGAAGGTGTTACCATATTGCCGCGCCAGGATACAAACAATAACGGATTGATTTATGTATTCAACGTCCATGTCTCCGAGGACGGGACTAACTTTACCCTTGCCGCCGAGAACTGCGAATTTATACTGGACAAAGTCGCCCAGACGGCAACATTTCCCTCTGTCACAGCAAAATTCATCAAAATCGAAGCCCTTGACACCGAAGGCGGTTTCGTTTCTATCAGCGAATTTGGCGCAGTCGCTTCGGCGGAACAACCCGCGCCCGAACCCGAACCGGAACCCGAACCTGAACCGGCTCCCGAACCCGATGCAGCCGCAGAATCTTCCGAACCCGAACCCATTCCCGAGCCTGTACCGGCACCCCAGACTGCCGACACAGCCGGACTGGCGTTAACAGCTCTTATAGCCTCGGCAGCGATATTATATACATATAAAAAGAAAAGATAGTTATATAATTATAATAAAAATAAAAACAGCGTGCACTATTGCTGCGGGGCGGCAGCGGTGCACGCTGTTTTATATAAAAGCGTTTTTAAATATATATTTATACGTTATTCGCTGTATAGTAATTGAATTATGTATAACCATTTGTTATAATAGGACAATTGCACGGAAAAAAATCATCACATTGGACTGGATTGGATCCCTTAACAATGAAACAGAATCAAGTATGCGCGGACAACCCTCTCGCAACCGAGCCAGTAGGCACCCTTTTGCGTAAATTTGCCATACCGAGTATTGTTGCCATGCTGGTCGGCGCGCTTTATAATATTGTAGATCAGTTTTTTCTAGGTCATAAGATCGGAGAGCTGGATAACGCCGCGACAAATGTCGCCTTTCCCCTTACCACAGTCTGCGTGGCTCTGGCTTTGCTGTTCGGAATCGGCGGAGCAGCGGCGTTTAACCTGACCATGGGGGAAGGGGACAGCAAAAAAGCCGCCCGTTATGTGGGCAGCGCCATATCCATGCTCTTTATTTCGGGCGTAGTATTCGCGGTCTTTACACAGATTTTCCTCAAACCCATGCTGAGCTTTTTCGGCTCACCCGGTCCGGTCATGGATTATGCCGTCACATATACCCGCATTACCTCACTGGGATTTCCGTTTTTGATTTTCTCTTCCGGAGGGGGTCATCTGATACGCGCCGACGGCAGCCCGAAATACGCGATGTTGTGCAATCTTTCGGGGGCGATTATCAATACGATTCTTGACCCGATTTTTATATTCGGACTGGATATGGATATGGCGGGCGCGGCCTTGGCTACCGTCATCGGTCAGGCGGTTTCCTTTATGCTTGCCGTCAGATATTTCAACCGGTATAAGACGGTGAAGATAACCGCCCGACATCTGATTCCCGGATGGAAATATACCGGCAGGATTGCCGCCCTCGGAGCGGCGCCCTTCTTCAACCAGGGCGCGATGATGGCGGTTCAGATTACCATGAATAAATCGCTGACCCATTACGGCGCGCTTTCGGCATACGGTGAATCGGTGCCCCTTGCCGCCGCCGGCATTATCAATAAAGTGGCTATGATCTTTTTTTCCTTTGTCATCGGCATCTCTCAGTCTATGCAGCCCATTGTCAGCTTTAATTACGGGGCAAAGCGGATGGACAGGGTAAAAAGGGCCTATACCCTCGCGTTACGCGCTGGTTTTGTTATTTCGATTACCGCATTTTTAATGTTTCAGATTTTTCCGAAACACATCATTTCACTTTTCGGCGCTGGATCGGAAAAGTATTTTGATTTCGCCGTGTCCTATTTCCGTATTTATATGTTCTTTACATTCATCAACTTTATCCAGCCCATATCCTCGAATTTCTTTACCGCAATAGGAAAACCGATAAAGGGGGTCTTTCTGTCGCTCACAAAGCAGCTTCTATTCCTGATGCCGTTATTGCTTGTCTTACCGCTGTTCATGGGCATTGACGGGATAATGTACGCGGGACCCTCTGCCGATCTGATGGCGGTGATTGTTTCCTCGGCCATGATATACGCGGAGTTCCGCCGAATATCAGCGGACGAAACGCTGCAAACCGCGTTTAAAAAGTGCTCTTAATACAACAAAACGCAAAAATATACCAAAAATCGTAAATAACGTTGACATGCAGACGTAAATATGTTATAATGATATATGCGATATACGCCGATATGTTATATCGCAATGAAACGGGAAGCGATAGGGTGAAAAGGTGAAAAATAATATATATATCACTTTATGAAAAAACATAAAAATATAATAATATATAAGGTAAGTATAGATTTTTTTCACCTTTTCACCTCAATGGATCTTAACCACCCACCGGGTTTGTTTTCGGATTTTTTATTCCGCCGAGAAATAAAAACCGACCACTTTTTCGTAGTGCTTCTGTGCCGCATTTTCTCTGGAAGCAATGTATGAGGCAAAATCGGTATTGTTTTCTACAAGAGTTGTCAGCGAGAATGCATATCCGGTCCAGTTGTCATAAAGATACGCGAAATCTATTGTGCGTGAGTTGACGATTAAATCCAGCATGGCGACAGACTCTTCGTCCCGGGCGCCGCGGTATTTGAGCGCGATGTCATAATATTCGGGCTCAACATTTTTCCAGGCAAGGGAACAGCAGAATTCCGTTACGGCTCCGGTCATGTCGGCGTCGCTGACGGTAACGGGTGCCAGCATTATGCCGAAAGAGCCGTCCGAGATGGTGTAATAATTTTTCTGAGCCTCGTCGTATTTCGGATACGGTATGATGCCATAATCGGATTCATAATCAAGGAATCCGGGTGAAATCGCGTCTTTGATAAAACCGGTTGCAAAAAGCGCTTCATCTTTTATAAACATCATGCTGCCATTGAACAAAAAGCCGCCTGTGTATTCAAGGCTGTCGGATGTATTGGAAGTACCCGGATTCTCTTTATACAGCCTTTTCAGTTTATCGATGATGTCTGAAGTCTTTGCACTGTTAAACGTAATGCCTATACTGCCGTCATCCGCTACCGTGACTATCTTCTGGTCAAAAGACCACATATAGGTAGGCAAATCACCGGGACGTGTAGCCAATCCGAAATAGTCACCTTTATCGGTTATACCATTGCCGTTGAGATCGGTATATACAGACGAAGCGTATTCCCACAGCTTGTCATAGGTCCATTCACCGTTATTTACAGATTTATAAATATCCGGGATGTTATAACTCGTGGCGCTGTCCTTATTGTAAAACATACAGTATGTATAACCGAGACTGGATATGCTCATTGAACCCAGCAGCAGATAACATTTCCCGCCTATTGTCAGCGCGTCATTGGTGTTTTGATTATACCAGGGTTTTTCAAAATCAATATAACCGATGTCATACCAGTTAAGGAAGTAGTTATTAAGCGCGAGATTGCATGCTTTTATTGCCTGTCCGAGATAAAGCTGATATTCGTCGTCACCGGCTAATACGGAATTTGTTATTATAGTCTCGTGATCGGCGTAATTCACCTGATTGTGCTTAAATATAATATTCAATGTTTCTTCAACGGCGCGGTCACGTTTGTAAACGGTGTCGTGAAGGGCGCTGCCTGTTTCCTCTTCATATATGGCTGTGTCATAGATATTTTCGTCGCAGGAAAGGGTGTAAAACATTGACCCTCCATAATCAAGTTCGGGCAGACTGTCTTCTATAAGCTGTCTTGCTTCCAGTGAATCGCCGCCGCTGTTGTCGGTTGTTTCGGCTGCCGGTGTCATGGTAGTTTCCGGCGCCTTTTCTTCCGGCCCGGCACACGCTGGCGCAACAGCGGTCAGAACGGCAAAGGTGAGAACTAAAGAAAAAAATCTTAAAAAATAAAGTTTCATTATGAAAATTGCTCCCTCTCTGTTTTAATATGCATATTATAGCACGGAATTAATTTATATTGCAACGCAAAAGCAAAAACGAATATCGGGCAATCGGTTGTGTAAGTGATAAAGTGAGAAAAAAAGCTATATCCGTTTATATATTATAAATATATACTTTTTCTATAAAGTGATATATATATTATTTTTCACTTTTTCACTTAAACAGTATAATCGGAACGGAGTCGGTATAACACGCATTTATTAAAAGCGCACACCCCTGCCTCGGCACCGCCCCCAATACACTTTACAAAATAAACGCACACCCCGAATAAATCCGTTGGAAAATGGCGATAATTTCTGTACGGTGCAAGCAGAGCAACGCTGGAGAGCGACTCGACGCGTGTCGTGG
>JAQVWU010000081.1 GCA_028709565.1 Eubacteriales bacterium | reverse complement strand
GAAAAAGACATGTATCTGCTCCACCATGAGGAACTGGAATCACTGGCGCTGAATATACCGGGTATAAAACGCATACGCTTTTTTATGACATTCGGTCAGAGTTATCTCACCCAGCTCAAATGTCTGGAGAATGTGGGCATGACCTCCATTGAACCCATAGAATTTGACGGAAAAATGATTGTTCCCCTCAAGTTCCTGGCAGCCGTGCTGCCCGACCCGTCCTCTCTCGGACCCCGCACTAAAGGTAAAACCAATATCGGCTGCATCTTCAACGGAAAGAAGGACGGAAAAGACAAGACCTATTATCTGTATAATGTATGCGACCATGAAAGCTGTTACAAAGAGATAGGCTCTCAGGCGGTAGCCTATACTACCGGCGTACCCGCCATGATCGGAGCGGCTATGCTGCTCACCGGCAAATGGCGCAAAGCCGGGGTATACAACATCGAGGAATTTGACCCCGACCCCTTTATGGACCAACTCAACAAATGGGGACTGCCGTGGCAGGAAAGCTTTAACCCCCGACAGGTCGAGTGATGCCGGTTGATTTTGACGGTCTGCCGACCCCGTGTTATGTAATTGACACGCAGCGGCTTGAAAACAATCTGCGAATATTAAAGGGTGTCTCGGAAAAATGCGGCGCCCGCATATTGCTGGCGCAAAAGGCTTTTTCCATGTTTGCCGTATACCCGCTGATAAAGCGGTACCTGGACGGTACCGCCGCGAGCGGTCTATATGAAGCGAGGCTCGGTTATGAGGAAATGGGCGGGGAAAACCACGTCTTTTCGCCCGCCTATCGCGACCACGAAATAGACGAAATAATCACATACTGCGACCACATAATATTCAATTCATTCTCTCAGTTTTATAAATACAGGGACAGGGTCCTCCGGGCAGGACGGGAAATCGGGCTGAGAATAAATCCCGAATGTTCAACCCAGAAGGGTCAGGACATATACGACCCCTGCGCCCCCCGTTCCCGCCTCGGTATAACCGCCGCTTCCTTCCGGGGCGAATCGGTTGACGGTGTATCGGGCATCCATTTTCATACGCTGTGCGAGCAAAACGCGGACGCGCTGGCTCAGACCCTTGAAGCGGTGGAGGCTAAGTTCGGTCCGTATCTCAGCCGCGTCAAATGGATTAATTTCGGCGGCGGGCATCATATCACCCGCGAGGATTATGATATTCCGCTGCTGCTGGATTGTGTAAACCGCTTCACCGATAAATACGGTGTCAGCGTCTATCTTGAACCGGGCGAAGCGATTGCGTTCAATGCCGGATATCTTGTCACGACGGTAGTCGATATTGTTTACAACGGCTTTGATATAGCAATTCTGGACGCCTCCGCTGCGTGCCATATGCCCGACGTGCTCGAAATGCCCTATCGCCCCCCGTTGTTCGGTTCGGGTGAAATTTTCGAAAAACAGCATACCTACCGTCTGGGCGGCCCCACCTGTCTGGCGGGAGACATTATCGGCGATTATTCCTTCGATGAGCCGCTCAGAGCGGGAGACAGACTGGTTTTCGGGGACATGGCCATCTATACCATGGTGAAAAACAACACCTTTAACGGCATGCCCCTGCCTGCCATCATTTTAAGAGAGGCGGACGGCGGATACAGAACGATACGCAGCTTCGGCTATCACGATTATAAAAACAGGCTTTCATAGAAAGCCTGTTTTTCAGCGGTTTTTGTTTTTAAATATTATCAGTTTGCTGAATATATAATTCAATATGATAACGGCAATCGAAGTCAGCGCTTTTATACATATATCGTTAAAGCCGTATCGCTCGGTAAACAACCATAAAACAAATGTTGAAAAACCGCCCGACGCGGCACGCATTGAGGCGAAGGAGATAAACTGAGTAAGAATAATCATCGGTGCGGCACAGCGGTCTTCAAACACGAAGATTTTATTAACGGTGAAGGCGAAGAGCACCGCTGCCGCCCATGCGATTATATTGGACGGAACAACATCCAGAAACAAATAATCGGTAAGAAGCATGTATACGCCGAAATCCATAAGGGTGGTCAATCCGCCGCAGAATACATACGCTATAAGCTCCCGGTATTTTATATATATGGCTTTGATTTTATCTGTCATTTTATTGCGCCCGTTTCTTCGTCCTGAATTATATACTTTATATCTTATTCTGCGTTTTCCGCGTTTTCATTTATAAACAGCCTGTACTCCCTGTCCAGACCCAGCATGTTTATCGCTTCAAGAAGGGCGTTGGCCGAGAGATTTGCAGGCAGCCCGGCAATCGAGGCGAAGGCTCTTCTGCGCCGGGCGCTGTCCGGCCGGCCGGACATCCCGTCGGCATAAAAGTCGGATTTAGTGATAGTGCAATGCGGGTCCGTCCCGCAGCCCTCGGCGTACGGTTCAAGGAGCCTCAGCAGCGTATCGGCGTCAATACCCTCAACCCCTATGAGCCCTTCTTTGGAACCTGTTTTTTTGCGGCGCTCCCTGCCCTGCACCTGCGGAATATACACATGCCTGATACTGCCCGCCGGCAATACCGACTTGAGGTAATTGCGTATAATCAGCCCCGCTCCGTCGCTGTCGGTCATAACGATTATACCGCCGCGGGCAGCCAGCCGGCGGATAAACGCCCGTTTTTCCTCTTCTCGGAATATGCCGAACCCGTCGGTTGTTATTATCCTGGCGTCCAGCAGCGAGGACAGACGGTGTTTGTCATATCTGCCCTCAACTATAATCGGAAGGCTGATTTTTAATCTTTTAATCATCCGATTCGGTACCTTTGCTTTTTATTTTTATATATATAATCAGATTTAAAACTAACAACGACAGCGGAAGGATAAGCGCTAAACCAAAAGAAATCCATAAACGGGGCATCGCCGCTATAATATAATTACAGGCAAGCAGCGGCAGTGTAATGAATACGAGCAGCAGTCTCATCAGCGCCGTCATATTCGGGATATTTATAGTCACCGGATAACCAAACAGATTAAACATCGCGTAAAAAACGAAGCCACAGAGGGTGATGCCCCAGAATACGATTCCGAAACCCGCAAGGTCGGTGAATTGACGTCGGCAAACGGCAGCCGCTCCGTATATGTAAACGGCAATCGCCGCCCCCGACGAAATCGCTGCCGCCGCGGCATTTATTGACTCGAAATTCAGCGAATACATTATATTTATCAGCCCCGACACCGAAACCGCCGCGATATGCAGTATCGCAACCGGAAACAGCGGCGATTTGGCGTGATATGGCTTTTTAGTCATGCGCAAGATCCTCCATAAATTATATTATACCCCCGGCGGCAGGATTAGTCAACAACCGGGAAATAAACAAAGAATTAACGGAGATAGTATAAAGTATAATTATCATGAATTTACACGAGTTTTATTGCATTTTTTAACGCATCATGTTATAATAATCTGACAATATGCAACCTGGAGGACAATATTTAATGCCTGTAACAAACGAAATGGCAAATTTTGCCGAATATACCGTGGAAAAGAAGGTAGAAGGTTCATACCGATGGAAGCGCATCGGCATGTGGCTGTCCTATTTTCTGGTTCCGGCAATATTGATGATTATTATGTTTGCCCTTGGGTTGGGTGCGATTGCGCTGATCGTGTTTATACCCTTGTATTTCCCCTTTCTGCTTCCCAAAATCATCTATCCGGCAACATTTCGCTATGTTGACATCGAATATGAATACACAATAATCTCGGGTGATTTAACGATATCCTATATATTCGGCAGGAGAAGCCGTAAGGAATGGCTTGCGCCGACCAGCATATCCTCAATGCAGCGCATAGCCCCCTACCGTGACGAATACAAGGCTGAGGCCGACAGTGATGATATAGTCAACCGTTATGAAGCGGTTGCAACCAAAAATCATCCGGACAATTACTACGCGCTGTTCGACAATGAGAAGGGCGAAAAGTGCATGGTAATGTTTCAGGCTACCACAAAGGTAATAAAACTGCTGGCTTTTCATAACAAAAAAACAATAGTTGCCGAAGTTTCGGCATAACCCGTTTAATTACCGGACCTGTGTTTTCCGCGACTTTTTAAATTTAACATCTTTTATCCACCTTTTACGCATATACTGTGCAAAAGGGGGGCTTTGAATGAAAGCTGTTTTATTGATATTAATCTGTATATGCGTTCTGTTTCACACCGGCTGCGCCGACGCGTCACCCGGAAAACTGCTTGAATACCAGAATTACCCGCTCTGCATGACCGCCGATTATGCCTGCGGTGCCGGCGAATATTCGGTCCGCGTCGAGATGAGCGAACCCAACCGGGGACGGGTAACCTACACCTCGCCGCCCACACTGACCGGACTGACCGTTGCGGTCGGTGACGGGACAACGGTCCTCTCAGGACTCGGTTTTGACATTCCGCTCCCCGCGGACGGAGAAAACAACATGCCGGTATGCGACGGCGCCGTTATATGCGAAATGCTCTCGCTGTCAACCGACCGGCTTATTTCTACCGAGCTGCGTAAAGGGCAGGTGCCCCTCAGCGTCGCGCTGTTTACGGGTGAGGGCGGAAATATAGAATTGTTTCTGGACAGCGGCGGCAGACCGCTGCAGCTTTTCTCCGCGGGAACGGATCTGATTTTAAAGAACATGGTGTTTATTACCGAAAATTAATTTAATTTGATTTATTTTATTTAATCGGAGCGTATAAATAAATGGACAATACAAAAATAACCCTCCCCGATACCGTCTCACTGGACGACGACGCCGGTGCCCTTGTAATAATCGACCAGACACGTCTGCCCGGAGAGCTTGTAATGCTGGCGCTGACAAAACAAGAGGAGATATGGGAGGCCATTAAAACGCTCAGGGTAAGGGGCGCTCCGGCTATCGGCGTTTCGGCGGCAATCGGCCTTTATCTCGCCGCAAAGGAAATCGCATCGGCTGTCATCGATGAGGACGAGTTTTTTTCACGGCTGAAGGTGTCCGCGGACTACCTGGCTTCATCCCGCCCTACGGCGGTAAACCTGTTCTGGGCTCTGGACCGGATGTATAACACCGCGTTGTCCTGCGCCGGTCAGGGGGTCGGCAATACGGTAAAACGGCTTTTGGACGAGGCGCTTTCCATACGGGAGGGCGATATAGCCTCCTGCCGCCGTATAGGCGAATACGGACTGACCCTGATAAACGACGGCGACGGCATTCTGACCCATTGCAACGCGGGACAGCTTGCTGCCGTTCGTTACGGTACGGCGCTCGCCCCCATCCATCTCGGGCGGGAACGGGGTATGAATTTCAGGGTTTATACAGACGAGACACGCCCGCTGCTTCAGGGCATGCGGTTGTCGGCAACGGAGTTAGTGGCAAACGGCGTTGATGTGACAATTATCTGCGACAATATGGTTTCACAGGTTATGCGCGCCGGCCTTATCCGATCGGTTCTGGTCGGCGCCGACCGCATCGCAGCAAACGGTGACGTCTGTAATAAAATCGGCACCTCGGGTGTCGCGATCCTGGCAGCGCATTACTGCATCCCCTTTTACGTGCTTGCCCCCGTTTCCACCATCGACCTCTGTTCAGACCGGGGCGACGATATAGAAATCGAACAGCGCTCCGGGGCGGAGGTCAGCGATATGTGGTTTAAAAAGCGTATGGCTCCCGAAGGGGCGACGGTATATAATCCGGCTTTTGATTATACCGATAACGGACTGATAACCGCGCTGGTAACCGACCGGGGTATAATACGTCCGCCGTATAGGGAATCAATCGCCGAAATAATAAAATAATAAAACAAAATAAAATAAAAATAAGAAACAAGAGGTCAGCCGATAAATGAATATTAACTACCCGGAACCGGAAGAAGCGCGCGCCGCGATAGTCGATATCGGGCGGCGGATGTATGAGCGCGGTTATGTCGCTGCCAATGACGGCAATATCAGCGTCCGTCTGTCGGACAATCACATTCTCATAACCCCCACCGGCGTCTCAAAAGGCGATTTGACCCCTGAAATGCTGCTCATAGTGGATTCCGAAGGCAATATTATTAAAGGCACAGGTCGTATATCCAGCGAATCGCCCATGCATCTGTGTCTGTATAGTTATAATCCCCATATAGCGGCGGTGGTTCACGCCCATCCCGTCGCCGCAACCGCGTTCGCCGTAGCGCGTATTCCGCTGGACAAAGCGGTGTACCCCGAATCGTTGGTTCTTCTCGGCGACGTTCCGCTGGCTCCCTACGCAACCCCGGGCACACTCGAGGTTCCCCAATCGATTGCCCCCTTCGCCAAAACCCACCGCGCCCTTCTGCTCGCAAACCACGGGGTACTGGCATGGGGCAGGGATTTGCGCGAAGCGTGGTTTCGGCTGGACGCCCTGGAAAACTATGCGAAAATATATATGTGTTCCCGTTTTATTTTGAATTCCGCGGCGGAATTATCGGTTGACGAACAGAACAGCATACTTATCACCGCCGGCGAGGGCGACAGGGTAAAGTCTGAATAATTTAACGGTAAAAACAACAAAAAGACAAAAATAGGGTGTATCGCAAATGTGATACACCCATATTTTTTGGGTTTTTATTATTCGGATTTTTTGCGGCAGATTACAACGCCGGCTGCTGACGCAATGGCGAGGGTTATTATCGAAACGGAAAACAAATCGGCGGTCTGCGCGGCGGCAGGAACCCCAACGGGTTCGGCTGCCGTTTCTGCGGGAGCCGCGTCTTCTGCGGGTTCGGCTGCCGGGGCTTCAATCTCGGCGGCGGGTGCCTGGGGCTGCCATGCGAGAGCCTCCTCTTCGGTGGCGAAAAACGCTATATACTCGACATAAACCAATTCTTCACCGGTAACCGCTCCCTGTATGGGGTCAAACCGGAAATCCGTGACGGTACCTTCCCATGTTCCGAAGCTGGTATCCTGAATCTTTTCCACATATTCAACCCACTCTTCGGTGTCATCGCGATGGAACTGGTAGTTGGTTTCGGCAACGGGACCGGGCGTTACCGTTGAGCCCCAGAAAAACTCGGACAGGGTTTCCAGCGAACCGACAACCTTGCATTTTATCTTTACATAGGGGAAAGACGCAGCGTCAAACTGCTCCTCGGGTGTAAGACCATGTTGAAAATAAGGGTCTCCTCCGTCGCCTATGTAAATAACCATGAGGCCGTCTTCGTAGCCGATTTCACCGCCATTGGTGTTCTTATCGGCCCAGCCGAGAACGGTAGCTTCATCGTCGAATACCCAGTATGTACCCACGGCGGATGCCGACAGGGCAAAGATAAAGGCTAATACCGTGAACAGCGTGATGGAACGGAAAATTTTCTTCATCGAATTGTCTCCTAATAAGCAATATTTTATATATAAAAAAATTATATATATGATTTTTTATTATGCTCTTGTTCAGGTTCCCGGTTTATTGATCTCCGCGCGGAGGTTTCTTTAAAAGAACGACCCAGACGGTGGCAGCTATCGCCAGCGCGATGATAAAGAGCGAAAAGATGTCGGAAGTCTGAGCGGAAACTCCGTTGAGCAATGAAACTGTCTTCATAAACATTATGTTCCGCACCTTCTTTAATTATTCAGTAATATTATTATAACATAATTTTGAACAATTTGCAATAGTAATTTCACATTATATCTATAATACAATCAATAAATAATCGAACGGTTCGGGTTGATTTTTTGTAATATACGCCAATAAGACAAAAAACGACCGCGAATCATGTCACGAAGAGAAGACTTTTAGGTTTTTTTAATATCAGGTTAGACCTTTATATTTGCCCATTTAAAACTCGAGAAACGCTTATAGACGATGGTCATGCGTATAATCATATCGAGCAGGGAGGCGCTCCACGCACCTACAAGTCCCAGGCCCAGTATATAAACGGTGAACAGAGCCGCAAGAGGGCGTATAATCGTTATACAGATAAGCATGACAACGGCGATGAACCTGGTATCCCCGCTTCCGCGCAGGCAGCCGGAAATTACAACCGATGTGGTCTGGAAGGGCTGAAAGAGGGCTACGATTATCATCACCTTCGAACCGAGTTCCACTATGTACGGATCGTCGCTGAACAGCTTTACCAGCGGTACCCGCAAAACGATAAGAACGGCAATCAAAAACAGCGAAACGGTAAGCGCCAGCCTCTGGGCTGCTTTACCGTACAGCATGGATACATCGGGACGGCCCCGGCCCATATTCTGCCCTACCAGACTGGTGGCGGCAATACCTATGCCGTCACCGATGGTAAATGTGATGCCCGTAAACTGCATGCATATCTGGTGGGTCGCGAAATCCTGCGTACCGAGTCCGGCGACAATGCGCGCAAATACAAAAAAACCGATGCGCAGGGCTATCTGTTCAAGAACGGCGTTCCTCCCTACCTTGAATACGGGGCGCAGGTATTTAATCTCGGGTTTCCAGGAACCGCGAAAGGTCAAATGCAGATAACCGTCACGTTTGAGCAATACCATTACGGTAAGCACAAAACCCACCGTCATACCAATAACCGAAGCTATGGCGGCCCCGGCAACCTCAAGCCTGGGAAAACCGAAACGACCTTCAATGAGCAGGAAGTTGAAGACTATATTGACCAGGTTGGATATTGTATTGACATACATGGTCACCTTTGTATTGCCTATACCCCGCAGCGAAGCGGTCATGGCCATGGTGAGCGCGTTTATCGGAACGGCGGATATAATAATGCGAAAGTATACGGTAGACGTTTCAAGTGTTTCCCCTTCAATGGCTCCGGCGATTCGCATGAACTGAGGGGCAAAGGTGACCGCAAATACCGTCAATACAATCGACAAACCGAAAATAACGGAAAGCATACTGCGCAGGGTGCGGTTGGCGTCCTCACGACGCTCTTCCCCGCGTCTGCGGGCTATTATTGCGGTCATGCCGATGTTTAGGGCAAAAAATATGGACAATATCAGCATCCGCGGCTGACCGGTCAGTCCCACCGCGGCTATAGCGAATTCGCCCAGATTTCCCACCATCATGGTATCCATCGATCCTATGAGACTGGCCAGTACCATTTCGGCAACCGAAGGGAGGGCGATGCGAATGAGGGAGGAGTATGTTTCGCGTGTCGAAGGCATTTCCCCGAGGCGATGCTCGGTTTTAATCATGTTATTTACCGAATAAGCATTATACATGTTTACCGCTCCGTTTCATGTGAGCGGATTTGTCGGGTTCCAAGACAGATTGGAAATTATCCGATTCGCTCTACCTGTTTTTAATTTTATGTAACTATTCAGTCGTGGAACTCAAAAAGAGTCCGGCATGACCGCATAAAGCATCTTTGATAGCAGAGAAGGCACAAATACCTTGCTTCTTCGCGGTACCGATATATAACATAATTCTAGCGAAATCACGCGAACCCTCCGGTGTACGGAAACAACCGGATACCTTTTGTTTTACTTTAACCATACGAATATCTCGTTCAGCTTGATTATTATCAAACGGAACGTAAAAATCCGCAAACAAGCAGACAGCTGTACTGTATTTATCAAGGCGGTGAAGCAGCGCCCTGACAACACCTTCTTTTTTGCGCCCGCGTTTTCTCTCTTCTGTTTCTGCAGGCATGGGATTTTGTTCGAATCCTTCCTGAATCAACCGGTCATATTT
>JAQVWU010000080.1 GCA_028709565.1 Eubacteriales bacterium | reverse complement strand
ACCGCTATAACCGCAGAACAGGCGCGGCTTATGAAACGCTATACGAAAAAGGTGATTATCGCTTACGATAACGATAATGCCGGTCAGAACGCAGCCGATAAAGCCTTTCGTCTGCTTGAAGAAACCGGTCTGATTGTAAAAATAATAAATATGCAAAATGCAAAAGATCCGGATGAATACATAAGAAAATACGGCGCGGATAAATTCAGGTTATTGCTCGATGGCAGTGTGTCCCGTTTTGATTTTATGACGGCTAATATAACCGCCCGTTACGACCTGAATATATTGGATGACAAAATCAAAGCGACTCAGGAAACCGCGGAATATATTTCTCATGTTTATTCGGCTGTAGAACGGGAATTATATATTGCCAAGGCAGCTGATAAGTTTGATATAAATCCGGAAAATCTTAAAAATGATGTCAGCCGCCGTATGCGCGCAAACATGAAAAATAAAAAAAACGAGGAAAGCCGGCAGATATATCTTAAAGCATCAGGAATAAATGACCGTATAAATCCTGAAGCGGTAAAAAACATAAAAGGCGCAAACGCTGAACGCGATATATTGGGACTGATTCTTTGTTATCCCGAATTGAATAATGAAATAATGCGTGGAAATGTAAAATTGACCGCAGATGATTTTGTTACCGAATTTAACCGGCGTATATTCGAAACTATAATTGCCAATTCCGATGAAAACGGTGCGTTTGATTTTGGTATACTCGGCGCCGAATTTACTATCGAAGAGATGGGACGAATAACAAAGATGCGCCTTGACCGGGAAAGTTTTACTAAAAATGATATAATCGTTTTGCGCGAGTGTGTGGAGACACTGAAAGATACGAAAGAAAAAAGCCTGGAGGATATAATAAATGACAAAAGAAACAAGAGCGGCGGAACAGCCGATAAATAATAAAAAGATAGATATGCATGATTTGGTCGAACATGCCAAAGCGAAAGGTTCCCTGTCCAACAGTGAGATTATGGAAGCTTTGGAGGATGTAGATTATGATATAGAGCAAATAGAAAAGTTATTCGAAACGCTTGAAAACGCGGGTGTTGAAATAACAGGTTACCTTGAGACACCCGAATTCGAGGAAATTGAGAGTGAAATCGAACGTTATGAGAGCGCCGAGGATATGGAGAAAATGCTTACGCAGGAGGGTCTTGCGGTTGATGACCCGGTGCGTATGTATTTGAAAGAAATTGGTAAAGTAGATCTGCTTGACTCGGAACGGGAACTGATGCTTGCTCAAAAAATGACGGAAGGTGACAACCGGGCGAAAACCGAATTAGTCGAAGCAAACCTTCGCCTTGTGGTAAGTATCGCAAAAAGATACGTCGGTAAGGGTATGTTTTTTTTGGATTTAATTCAGGAAGGCAATCTTGGGCTTATGAAAGCGGTGGAGAAGTTCGATTATCGCAAGGGTTATAAATTTTCCACGTATGCCACCTGGTGGATTCGGCAGGCGATAACCCGTGCCATAGCCGACCAGGCGCGCACCATACGTATACCCGTACACATGGTGGAAACGATACACAAGGTATCCCGTGTTCAGCGCCAGCTGCTTCAGGAACTGGGCCACGAAGCTTCAGCTGAGGAAATAGCCGAGGCCATGAATATGACTGCCGATAAAGTGCGTGAAATTATGAAGATTGCACTCGATCCGGTATCGCTGGAAACTCCCATAGGCGAAGAGGAGGACAGCCATTTGGGCGATTTTATTGAAGATGTGGATTCACCGGCACCCGCGGAAGCCGCGTCATATACTTTGCTTCGCGAACAGCTCAGTGAAGTCCTTCATACCCTCACCCCCCGCGAAGAAAGTGTGCTTAAACTTCGTTTCGGACTTGATGACGGAAGAACACGCACTCTGGAGGAAGTCGGACGCGTATTTAATATTACACGCGAGCGTATTCGTCAGATAGAAGCCAAAGCCCTGCGCAAACTGCGTCATCCGAGCAGATCAAAGCGACTAAAAGATTATCTTGATTGATAACCGTATGCGTAATTTATAAATGTTTGTTATGCATTATTCACTATTTTATATCTAATTGTTTGTCACAAGTGTATGAATTGATTATGTTAATAAAAATAACCTTGACATATATCCGCTGAAGGTGTAAAATAGTCATGTTAGATTATTATCGGATTTTTATGTTTTATGGTTGTCCGGCATTTAATTAATACAGGATATCCGACCGCTTTTTGTTTATAAGATTTATCATTGCTGTTTAACAATTATATGACATATACCGATTAAAAAGTAACATACATCGATGTGTTATATGTGAAAAATCACGAGGAGGTTTTACTTCATGAAGAAAAGGTTATTCTGCTTGCTGCTGTGCCTGTTGATGATAACACCCATGGTGTTCATGGCGGGTTGTTCCGACGAAACCGAGGAAGAGGAGACAACAACTTCATCATCGGGTGTCAGAGCCATGACCTTGACCTTGTATTCCATTACCGATGAAAATACCACTGAGGAAGCTATCCAGTTGGTTCAGGACGCGATTAATAAGATCACCGAGGTAAAATTCAATACCCACATAATATTGAGATTATATGCCGAAGATGATTATATGGAAGCGCTTGAAGAAAAAATTATTGCGATTGAAAAACAAATAGCTTTGGATGAGGCTAAAGACGCCTCGGCAAAGGTAGCGGCCAGAGCAGCAAAAGCCGCCGGTGTTACCACAGCCGCCGAAACTACGGGCGAAGACGACCTGACCGAAGAAACCGACGAGACTATGCTCAGTGAATACGGTTTGGAAAAGACCGTATATCCTGAAGAAGACGGCGATCAGCTGGATATATTCCTTGTCAAAGGACTTGAAGCTTATCAGGATTATTTTGATCGCGGCGTTCTTGCGCAGCTTGACGAAGAACTCAGCGTAAACTCTAAGATTCTCCTCGATTACATATACCCTACATTCCTCAGCGCCGCTAAAATTGAAGGCGGTACCTATGCCATACCCAATAACCATATGGTTGGCGAGTATGAGTATATATTAATCAATAAAGAATTATTTGATAAATATTATTTTGATCCGGACAGCATAACCATTATAAGCAATCTGGAAGAGTTTGTTGAAACGGTGGGCACACAGGAAAGAGGCTATGTACCTGTGTTAAACACCTCCGAATCATATATCTATTATCCGACGCAGACCCAATCGGTATTTGCCGGCTACGCCGCCGGTGCGGCAGCTGCGGGAGTTAAAGCCGTTCCGGGAAATCTCTTTGCCAACCGTCAATATAAAACCGCGGCTGCTCTTATGCTTGATTGGATGAATGCCGGCTATATTGAAACGAACGGCACCGTAGAAGATACAAACTTCGGCGTGGCCTTCGTTAAAGGCGACTATTCGCTGCTGGAAAAATATGAAGATGACTATTACGTAACCATTTACAAGAACGCTACATTTGAAAACAGTGAAGTATTTGATTCCATGTACGCGGTTGGCGCATATACAAAAAATGTAGCCAGATGCATGGAAGTTATAAAATATCTGACAATCAATGATGAATTGCGCAACACCTTTCAATACGGAGTAGAAGGCGTACATTATGAATTCGATTTTATTACGGGTATAGTTAATATAATCAGCGACGAATATATAATGAATCCCCTTCATACGGGCAATCAGTTCAAACTTTGGACCAACAGTTCCATGACGGAATCGGAACTGGCTTTGGCGGAAAACAATTGGGAAATCGCCAAGCTGCATAATTTTAACTCCGCCGTGAATCCTTATCTGGGTTTTATGATCAAACCCGAACCCGAACCTGATGAAAAGGACGCAGAAAAGGCATCTGAAGCTGATGAAGCAGAAGCAGAAGATGAGGAAGCAGTCGAGTTTATGAAGGTTGAAGATATTCTTGCCGGGCTTGAAGCGCTGTCCGACGAATACTTCGAAAAGCTTAATGATTATAAAGGCGAATATACCGATCAAATCGAAAATGTAACAACCGATGCCGACGGCAATGAGGTTACCGAAATTGAGGAGGTCGTGATTGACGCCGCCGCGTATATTGATATACTCGCGGGAGAAATTGCTGAAGATCAGTATATGATCGCAGCTACCGACACCGAGAACCCGAATTCACCGGTTTCGCAGTATAACAGCTGGTACGATGTAAAATATCCGCCTGCAGCATAATTAATATAACAACAGACAATACCCGAAAGCAGGTCCGTCCCGCTTTCGGGTGTTTTAGATTGTTGCAGAATTATAATTAAAACATAAACAACGGAGAAGAGAAGATATTATGAAATTTGATTTTTACATGCCTGTCAATATTATATCCGGAGCTGATTGTGTAAATCTCAGGCTGAAAAGTACTGTAGACGCTTTCACCGATAAAAGACGCTGTTTTATTGTTACGGGTAAAAATTCGGCTCGTTTATCCGGCGCGCTCGGTGATGTATGTGATGTTTTGGGCGAATGCAATATTGAATATACACTTTTCGACATGATAACCGAAAACCCTCCGGTTTCAATTTGCGAAAGAGGGGCTGATGCGGCAATTGAATGCGGCGCGGATTTTATAATAGGTATAGGAGGCGGTTCGGTTCTTGATGCCGCAAAGGCAATCGCCGCGCTGGCTGCCAACGGAGAAATACGCGGAGAAAGAATATTTACAGCGGAGTTAAAAAGGCCGCTGCCGCTGGTGGTTATACCGACAACCGCCGGCACAGGCAGTGAAGCCAATAATTATGCCGTGCTGACTCTTGACGGACAGAATAAAAAGCGTACCTTTAAAAATAAATATTCATACCCGGACAGCGCATTTCTGGACGCAAAATACACCCGGTCGCTTGGCGGCGAATATACCCTGAGTACCGCGCTTGACGCGTTCTGTCACTGCCTTGAGTCGTATCTGTCGCCCAAATCAACGGTATTTTCGGAGTCAGCCGCCGTTTACGGCGCGTCGGAAATCTGGCAGGTTTTCAACGCGCTTTATTTGAAAAATGAATCGCGTCTGCCGAATTACGTCGAACGCGAAGCATTGCTGTACGCTTCATGCGCTGCGGGAGCTGCTATAAATACCACGGGTACCGGGTTTCCTCACCCGATGGGGTACAACCTTACAATGTTCGGAAACATACCTCACGGACGCGCCTGCGCCGCTTTTACGGGAGCGTTTATAGAGTATAATCAAAAGAACCCCCGCGGGGCGGAGCGTATTGCCGGTTTTTCTATGCGAACCGGTATACCGGCAGAAGATATCAAAAAGACAATTCCTGCATTGGCGTCGGCGCAATTAAAGCTGAGCGATGAAGACATCGCGTTATACATTAAAACTGTCAGCGATGCGGGAAACTTTTCGAACAGCCCTTATATAATAGACCAATCCGAAATGGCGGAAATATACAGAACGTTGTTTGGTTGATACGGCAATAAATCCGGTCAAAAAGGACAGGTCAACGATGCCTGCCCTTTTAAATATGTTGAGGGGATTTCTTGAACTGTTTACCGGTTATCCGCCATAAGCGAGGACGGGGGGTCCTGGCGCAGCAGCAGGTTGTCATTATACGGGTCAACGGTCAATACGGGATACCGGCGGAAGTCATTGCCGTCAAACGGTGCTTCGATACCCAGGCCGCGGAAATGTGTAATCAACCGGTCTTTCATTGAATCGGCGATATTGCGATGTGAGTCCGATATATCCCGTGTTTCGCTGAGGCGATGAAATGTATCCTTCTCGGTTTCGGCTTCCTGCGAAATATCAAACAGCCATTCGCGGTTGTCGGCAGCTGAAAAGATATATTTATACTGCAGGTCGCGGGCCATATAAAGACCTGTGCCCTCTTGCGAAAACTGTCCGTAAACGGTACGTTCGGTATGACCTTTTGAAGCGATATCCAACAGATTGGCTCCGTAAGTTTCGGATTCTGATTTAATACCGGCATAGGACAGCAGAGTCGGGAAGATATCATATAAAGATACCGGCGTTGCCGCATGAATCACAGATTGGGAAGAAGGGTCACAGACAATCAACGGGATATGCGAAGCGGGTTCAAGGAAGCAGCGCTTGCCGTAACAGTTATAATCACCCAGCATTTCGCCGTGGTCGGAGGTTAAAACAATCAGTGTCTCTTCTGTTAAACCGGTTTCGTCGAGGTAATCAAATATCTTCCCGAGTGTATAATCGAGAAATGAAACACAGCCGTAATACGCAGCCCGCATAGAGCGCACCAGATTTCTGTCGGTACCCTGACTGCGGTATTTATACGCATTCTGATAACGGTTCACATGACAGATCAGGTCATTGCTGTTTTCCGGCACAAACGCGTCGGGCATATCGGAACAGCGATACAGTTTATTCCAGGGTACGGGATTTTCGAATGGCGGATGAGGTTTTATATAACTGGTCATCAGAAAGAAGGGGCGGGAGGGGTCGCGGTTTTCCAGAAATGATATGCTGCGTTCGGTGAGCCAGCTGTTGCAGTGCAGCCGCTCTGGGACCTGCGATACCTGAGGTACATAATACATCTCGCTGCGAACGCCGTGCAGGTCTTTTACATGCTCATAACCGTTTGAATAAAGCATTGCGCGGTAAGCGTCATTTTTGGCGCCGTTTACTTCCTCACTGAGTTCCAGTCCTTCAAAGCCCCAGCGAGGGTTGTCTTTGAGCGTAAAATGCATTTTGCCGATACCGTGCGTCTGGTATCCGTTTGCCGATAATATTTCCATAAACGAGGGATAATACGGCATTGCCATATTGTCGGTGCAGCCGCTGATATAAGTCGGCACCCCTGTATGCATTGCATGGCGCGCCGCTACGCATACGGG
Source organism: Eubacteriales bacterium (assembly GCA_028709565.1). Classification (GTDB taxonomy): domain Bacteria; phylum Bacillota; class Clostridia; order Oscillospirales; family CAG-272; genus JAQVWU01. The sequence goes on along the minus strand of JAQVWU010000080.1, from coordinate 2,836 downwards.
CGAGGGGCTGTACGCGTTATCAAATGTTATACCGCGGGCAACAAGCCGGTCAAGTGCGGGTGTTTTAATAATCGTATTTCCGAGAGAGGAAATCATATCGGAACGAAGCTGATCACAGAAAACAAGCAGAATGTTCTTTTGTTTCATAACTATTCTCCATTAAAGCATACAGTTTACAGGTTATATAAAGCCGAGTCAAAAAAGCCGCCGCAGAGAGTCTCACCGTAATTTGTCATATCCGGCGGATTTTTACCGTATCCGCCGAAACCGCCGTCCTTAAACTGAACAAATGTGTTGGCTTCAAATACGGGCAGATGCTCCGGGTCATCGGCTCCGCAGTGTATCATCATATATCGGCTTCGATCGAATACGTTATTGCGGATTTTAAAATTTTCGGCAGGGTTTTTATGATTCCAGCCTTTTATATGCGCCGGCGTGTTCCTGTCCGGGCGCTGGTCGCCCCAACCGAAACCGGCAAAACGGCATATGTTATCCTCAATCAATATGTTGCGCATAATCTGGCCGGTATTGCCGGTCTGATCCAGAAAATATTCTATTGAATAGGAACAGTTTTCAATCAGATTGCCGCGATAGGTTACATTTTCCATAACAACGGATGTCTTGTTGGCATGTTTAAACTGATGTGTAATCGCGGCATCGTAAACCTCGTATATATAGCAATTCTCCACGGTGAAATTGCGGCAGGAAACATATATCTCTATTGCGTTGCCGTATCTGGTGGAAGATCCTTTTTGTTGCATTGATCCGCCGATCCAGCCGAGTATGCAGTTTTGAACGGTCAGCCCCGCACGGTTGGATGTGCCGATGCCGTGGGAGCCTGCATACATAATACAGAGATTATCAATTGTGACATTGTCACCTGCCACGGTGACAGCGTGACGATGCGCTGCAATTTCGATATCATTAAAGCGGGTTGACGGGTTTCCTTTATCCGAACGCAGATATATCCGGCGGTCATCACCGTGATACATGTCGAGGTCGTTTATAAGCGTACCCGGATTGCCGTTGAAGGCGTCAATACCGGTGATTTTTTTATAACTATGGGCTTTGCCGTTGTCAAAGACGATAAGACCGGCATCCTCCGGCAAGGGTTGTGACAGCACAAATACATGCCGTGTATCAGTCGCTTCCCAGATAAGTTTTGCGTAATTATAATCCGATCCGTATATTTTCGGCTTTTCACCCGTACCGAATGCCGAATAAGTCACACCGCCGTGACATTGTAACTGACCGCGCCAAAGACCGCCGCGCGCAAAAAGAACCGTGTCGCCTTCTCCGAAGGAAAAGGTGTTGACACGGTCAAGGGTTGCCCAGGCGGAATCCGGCGAGTTACCGCTGTTTTTATCGTTTCCGTCATTTGATACATAAAGGATGTTGCCGGCAGGCATGATTCCGGCCGATGGATTTGAATTAATGATACTGTATTTGCGTTCATCGCTGCGCAGGTTTAAATCATGCAGAAATTGTGAACATGTCATAATCAGGTCCTCGCTTTGTTATTGCGTCAGTTATTTACCTGAGAAGTGATAAGCCCCTCGCTGCAGTACTTTTCGCGAAGCTTGGGCTTTTCAATCTTTCCGGTGGGGTTGCGCGGAACATCATCAAAGATAATCTTGCGCGGACGTTTATATCGCGGCAGGTCGGAGCAAAAATGCATTATATCATCTTCAGTACAGTTTTTACCGGGTTTGAGTTCGATAATCGCCGCCGCGATTTCGCCTAAACGCGTATCGGGCAGTCCGATGACGGCGACATCCTTAATGTTTTCATTGGAACGCAGAAAATCCTCAATCTGTACCGGATACAGATTTTCGCCGCCTGTAATTATAACATCCTTTTTGCGGTCTACCAGAAAAATAAAGCCGTCATCGTCCCGCACCGCCATATCACCGGTAAAAAGCCATCCGCCCCGAAGCACCGCGGAGGTCGCCTCGGGATCACGGTAATAGCACTTCATAACACCGGGACCCTTAACGGCCAGTTCTCCCACCGCGCCGTCGGGAAGGGCGGCACCCTTTTCGTCGGCAATCATGGTTTCCCATCCGTAACCGGGGACGCCTATTGCGCCTACTTTGTTTATGTTTTCAATGCCGAGATGAATGCATCCGGGTCCTATAGATTCGCTTAAACCGTAGTTTGTATCGTATTGATGGTTGGGGAAGTATTTCATCCATCGCTTTATCAGGCTCGGCGGGACGGGTTGAGCGCCTATATGCATAAGGCGCCATTGGTCCAGTTTATAATTGGCTAAATTGACTTCGCCGCTCTCGATGGCGTCAAGTATATCCTGTGCCCAGGGTACGAGCAGCCATACAATGGAGATCTGTTCATCGGAAACCGCTTTTAAAATCCACTCGGGTTTTACGCCGCGCAGTAAAACGGCGCGCCCTCCTACGAGGAACGAACCGAACCAGTGCATTTTAGCCCCCGTATGATAAAGAGGGGGTATACAGAGAAAACTGTCTTCTTTTGTCTGGTGATGATTATGGTTTTCGGTATAACATGCGGACATGAGGCTGGCATGGGTATGCAAAATCGCCTTGGGAAATCCCGTTGTACCCGAGGAAAAATACAACGCAGCGTCATCATTGTCGTTTAAAGGTATCCCTGGTTCGTCAGCCGATGTTTCGGATGTCAGTCTATTATAGCTCTCGGCAAAAGAAGGGCAATCGACTCCGATATAAAATATATCTTTGACGCGCTCTATTTTGTTTATTATCGTTTCGACACGTCCGATAAATTCCGGTCCGAACACAAGCGCGTCCGTTTCGGAAAGGTCGAGGCAGTATTTGATTTCATCCGAGGAATAACGATA
>JAQVWU010000079.1 GCA_028709565.1 Eubacteriales bacterium | reverse complement strand
GAACCGAATGCTCTAGCCAACTGAGCTATTCCGCCGTATATTCGCGATGTGCTTTGACAACGCGAATAAGATTATATCATAAATGATTACTTTTGTCAACATATTTCTATTATAATTTTGTAAAAAGAAATTTGCAGAATTTTACGCATTAAAGGCTTATTCGAGCGCGCTGTATTTTTCGATAAAATCGTTCAGCTGTTTCTGCGCTTTTTCGGTTATGGAACTGTATTTGGACGCTACGTCAACAGAAGATTTTAATTCCAGACCGGTCAGTGTGTCGTTGAAAGCCGCAAGATTAAGAAAATATCCGATATCGAACACCTTATTGCCAAAGATAATATCCAGCATCGCTTCCGATTCGTCATCGCGGACCGTTTTGCCCTTAAGGCTGACCTCATAGAAGGCGTGTGTAACGCTTGAAACCGATTCGGCGGCCAGCGATTCGAGGATGATGCCGGTATATTCGGTATCCGCCGTCATGGGTACGCAGAACATCATTGAAGTGATTTCCGGCAGGGTATAATAGGTTTCCTGATTCTCGTCGAGCTTCGGATAGGGTAATATGCCGAATTCGGTATCCATAGCCCGGTAATCCCGCGGAACCGGTTCGAACACCGATGAACGCATCAGGGAACCGCCGGCAGCAAACCATGCGGAAGCGGCGGACCACTGACCGCCGTTTCTGGAAACATAGGCATTGGCCATCAGCGTCTTGTTTTTGTCAAAAGAAACTTCCAGCGCCTTCACCGCAAGATTTATATATTTGTCGTTATTGAAGACCAGTTCGGGCAGACCTTCGCTGTTGAGCTCGGTAATACGTCCCCCGCCGGAAAAATACATCATATAGGTGTTTCCGTCCTGACTGAAATAACCCCAAACATCCTCATAATCCATAATGCCATCCCCGTTGACATCACGGTTGACATTGGCGATATATTGAGAAAAGACGTCAATGGTCCAGTCACCGTCCAGCACATACTGATAAGGAAGGTCCAGCGAAAGGTCGCGGCATAAATCCTTATTGAAGACAAGCGAATAAACGCGTATGTTGGTCAGAGGGGAGATATCGCCGGTACACATGTGAAGTTTGCCGTCAATGGTAAGTCCGCGGATAACGCTCTTGTCCCACCACTGCGCTTCCGTATCAATATAAGGCAGTTCGTTCCAGTCTGTCAGATGACCGGTCTGCGCGAGGCTCAGCAGCGTGTTTGCCGGACCGAAGGCGGTATCATACGCCATATCGGCTGCGCCTACGCTTTTTTTAAGGTCATTTTGGAAGCTGCCCGAATATATGGAAGCGATGCCGATATTATAGATTTCCTCAATCTTGCTGTTGCGCCGGAAGATGGCGTCATTGAGAATCTCTCCGGTGAGCTGTTCGACATCAATAAACCGCCAGGTCTGTCCTTCCACAATAGTACCGCTGTAGAGCATATTAAAAGCCCTGCCCTCATAGTCCGCTGCCGGCAGTCCGGCTGAAGCCCAGTTCACGACCGTTTCTTCTTGGGTTTCCTCTGTACGGGCAGCTGTTGTGTCTGCAATGACGTCGGTATCGGATTCTCCGCCGCTGCAGCCTGTGAACGCGGCAATAAACAGAGATAACAATAATAACACCGTGATAAATCGCGAAAAATAATTCATTTCCATTAATACTCCTTTGATTATATGTGTTATTTTAATCAACTGTAATAATGTCCGGGTTTACCGATGCGCATTCCGGTATTGTTTTATTCGATTTCTGCTTTATTAATTTAGTCAAGCTCGTCTTTATTCAGTACCATCTCCATAAACTGCTGCCGGGTTATAAGCACCGATCGCGGTCTTTGTCCGTCCGGCGGGGATACGATACCCATCTGTTCCATGCGGTCTATGATTTTAGCGGCGCGTCCGTAACCCAGCTGAAGCCTTCGCTGGATAAGGGATGTGGAGATTTTTCCGCTCTCGACAGCCAGTTCGATAGCGGGCTTGAGCATAACATCGGCATTTTCGTTGTTTTCATCGCTGAGTGCCGCTGTCTTCTTGGACTGACCGCAGCGGGCGGCCTCCCGCTCGATGCTGTCCATAATCTCGTCATTGTATTCACCGGTTCCGTAATGACTTTTAATGAACCCGATAATCGCTTCGATTTCATTTTCGCTTACATACGCGCCCTGTACCCGGATGGGTTTGGGCGAGCCTACCGGCGCGTATAGCATATCGCCGCGGCCTATTAATTTTTCCGCTCCGTTTATATCGAGTATTGTACGGGAATCCACCTGGGAAGCGACGGTAAAGGCGATGCGGGAGGGGATGTTCGCTTTGATGAGACCGGTGATGACGTCAACCGACGGACGCTGTGTCCCGATAATGAGATGCATGCCCGCTGCCCGCGCCTTCTGGGCAAGCCGGCATATGGATTCCTCGACATCGTCTGGAGCGGTCATCATCAGGTCGGCCAGCTCGTCTATTATGATGACAATCTGCGGCATATACTCCTTTTCGGAATCGTTTTTGGTTATATTGTTATAACCGCGCAGGTCGCGCATGCCAACCTCCTCAATCATGGTGAAACGGCGTTCCATTTCATTAACCGCCCAGGACAGCGCGCCGGCAGCCTTTTTTGGATCGCTGACCACGGGCACCAGCAGATGAGGCAGTCCGTTATAGATATTGAGCTCGACCTTTTTGGGGTCAACCAAAATCAGTTTAACTTCATCGGGCGTTGACTTATACAGCAGACTTACAATCATGCTGTTTATACACACCGATTTACCCATGCCCGTGGCTCCCGCAATCAGCAGATGGGGCATCTTGGATATATCTATATATACGGCCTCCCCCGCCACGTCCTGACCGAGCGAAACGCTGATGCGGCTGGGCAGGGCGGCAAATCTGGGATTTTCAATCAGCTCGCGCACATATACGGTGGCGACGATGCGGTTGGGAACCTCAATTCCCACCGCCTGTTTGCCGGGAATCGGCGCCTCAATGCGCACACCGGTTGTAGCCAGATTCAGCGATATGTCATCGACGAGATTTACAATCTGGCGAACCCGAACGCCTTCTTCCGGTGACAGCTCATATCGCGTTATGGTCGGACCGCGTGATATGTTAACTATCTTGGTACGCACCTTAAAGCTGGTGAGCGTTTCAACCAGCCTTTTGGCGGTGGTCTGCAATTCCTCGCTGATATCGACATTCGACGGCTGCGAAGGCTGCGTCAGTAATGATATGGGGGGAAATATGTATTCCGCGTCGGGTTTGTCAGCGGCGGCCGGTTCGGGCTGTTTGCCTTCGACCGCGGGCGCCCGGGAAACGGCGAGTTCGGCATCGGCGCGGCTGACCGGGTCATTTTCGTCCGCCGTATCATCGTTCCCGGTCAGGCGCCGGAGCAGCTCTTCGCTTATGATGTTATCAGAGTCATCTCCCTCAAATATTTCCGAATAATCGGTCTCTTCAACCATTTTGCGGACCGGACGGCGAATCGTTTCGGCTTTAATGCCGGAATGACTGCCGTCTTTATCTTCGCCGTCTTCCGCCCCGGCCTTCTGTTTGTTGAGCAACAGATCAAAGGTTTCTGAGTCAATGGAAAACTCTCCGGTTTCGCCGTTATTTGCGGTGGGTTCAGCATCGTCGATGGAGGTATCCTCATTTAAAATACTGCGATTTTTATCCTCTGCCCTGTTTTCGGGTTTCGGTTCGGCGACGGGTTCGGGCAGCGGCTTCTTGATGGGTTTGCGCTGCTCCGTCTTCCCGGCGCGGCGTTCCTTTGCCTCATGCAGCTGATACGCCGCCCAAACCCTGATGCCATGGGGGGTCAGTCCGACAAGAAATATGCCGAAAATGAGAAGCACGGCGCATGAAACGATTATCGCTCCGACCCTGCCGACCAGTTTGGTAAACAGCCAGCCGACAGAACCGCCGACAGCCCCTCCTCCCGTTCTGACCAGTCCGTCCTTCCAGAACACCCTGAGATCGAAGGTGTCGCCCGGAACGGTGGATATATGAATAAGCACCGAGATAAAGGTCAGGCAGACGAGTGAGAAGATGACTTTATATTTAATGTTATGGCTGACTATATCCTTTTTCCAGAAGATTGCCGCGTTCAATATCAAAAACGGGACAATATAGGCGCCGCCTGAATACAGCCCGAATAATATGAGCCTGATTGCGGAACCCAATACCCCCATAAGCGTATCGGAATATACACATATACCGCATATAACGGCCGTCAATATCAGGATATAGGGAATTATTTGATTTACAAGCGATGACGGGTCAGCTTCAGGCTTTACTTTTGCCGCAGCCTTCGCCGCTGACGTTTTGGGTTTTGAACGTGCGGCTTTACTTGCATTCTGTTTTGTTTTACCGCCGGTTGATTTTACAGGCATGTTTACCTCCGGGTTCTTTCGCGTGTGAGATTAATGCCGTTTACTCGCTGAACAGCAATTGCTCGTATGTGGGGTATGGGATGCAGCGGTCCGGCAATTCGGCTTCAAGTGTATCCGCCGCCCTGCGCAGTTCGGACATGGCGGGAATTATTTTGTCTTTTACGAATTGCGCGGTGCCCAGGGTTGATGTCTGCGCGTGTGACAATTCTATCTGTAACCGCAGAGCGTCGATTTTCAATTCGGTTTCGCGGCAGAGCCGGGAGAGTTTTGCCGCTGTTATCAGCTCAACCGATTCTCCGTTAAGCAAACCCAGTTCCTTCAAGTTGACCGCCGTTTCGCTGACTTCGCGCAGATACATAACCCCCGCGGGCAGAAGTTCCTTTTTTATCATATGGGCGATGGTCAGCGCTTCTATGTTCAGCTTTTTACAATAATCGTCAAGGAGTATTTCATAACGCGAACGGAGTTCTGCCTCGGAAAAAACCCTGTGCCGCGTGAACAATCCTATGTTTTTTTCGGATATAAGACATGGTATGGCATCGGCCGCGGAGGGCAGATTCAAAAGTCCCCGGTTTTCGGCTTCGCGCACCCAGTCGGCAGAATAATTATTGCCGTTGAACAGTATACGCCGGTGTTCACGTATGGTCGCGATAACAATGGCTGACACCGAGCCGCTGAGCGTTTCCCCCCGCGCCAGGTCAGCCTCCATTCTGTCGGCAAAAACCGACAGTGATTCGGCGACGATTGTATTTATCATTATATTGGGTTCGGCTATCGACACCGAAGACCCGGGCATACGGAATTCGAACTTGTTTCCGGTGAAGGCAAAGGGTGATGTCCTGTTGCGGTCGGTGGAATCGCGGGGCAGCTTCGGAAGTACATGCACACGCGTTTCAAGCCTGCCCGTTTCGGCGTGAAGCGGAACGTTTCCGCTTTCAAGGGCATTGAGAATTCCGGTCAATTCGTCACCGAGGAACATCGAAATTATTGCGGGCGGCGCCTCGCTCCTGCCCAGACGGCAGTCATTGCCCGCGCCGGCAACCGATATGCGGAGCAAATCCTGATAATCGTCCACGGCGCGGATTATGGCGCTTAAAAACAATAAAAACTGTATGTTTTCGCACGGGGTATCCCCCGGGTTGAGCAGATTCTGACCCGAGTCGGTCATGAGCGACCAGTTGACGTGTTTACCGCTTCCGTTGACCCCTTCAAAGGGTTTTTCATGCAATACACATACAAAGTTAAGACGAAGCGCCGTTTTTTTGAGTATCTCCATGGTCAGCTGATTCTGATCGGCGGCTATGTTGACGGTGGTAAAAACGGGCGCGAGTTCATATTGAGAGGGCGCCGCCTCGTTATGCTCTGTTTTCGAGGAGATACCCAGCTTCCAGAGCTGTTCGTTTACCTCGCTCATAAAGGCTTTTACCCGCGGTTTTATCGCCCCGTAATAATGGTCATCAAGTTCCTGACCTTTGGGCGGACGCGCGCCAAAGAGGGTGCGGCCGGTTAAAATCAAATCGGACCGCCTGTCAAAAAGGGTTTTATCTATAAGGAAATATTCCTGTTCGGCGCCTACCGTTGCGTGGACGCGTTTGACCGTGTCGTCGCCGAATAGTCTTAATATACGCAGCGCCTGTTTGTTCAGCGTTTCCATGGAGCGCATAAGCGGTGTCTTTTTATCGAGCGCCTCTCCGCCATAGGAGCAGAAAGCGGTGGGAATACACAGTGTGTTATCTTTGATAAAAGCGTATGATGTCGGGTCCCATGCCGTATAACCCCTGGCCTCAAAGGTCGCGCGCAGCCCCCCCGAAGGAAAGCTGGAAGCGTCCGATTCTCCCCGGATAAGCGCGCTGCCCGAGAAACTTACCATGGCGCCCCCTTTGTCATCGGGTGTAATAAAGCTCTCATGCTTTTCGGCGGTTATGCCTGTCATCGGCTGAAACCAGTGGGTATAATGGGTGGCGCCGAGTTCTATCGCCCATACCTTCATGGCATCGGCGATTGTATTGGCAAGTGTTATATTAAGCGAACGCCCGTCGGCAATGGTACGGTGCAGGGACGCGTAGGCGTCTTCGGGCAGCCTTTCACGCATTGCCCGGTCGCCGAATACCATACTGCCGAAATTTGAGGTCAAATCTGGCATGGATGCTCCTTTTTAATATCCTGTTTTTCCGATATACAAACAAACGCTGCGTTTTTTTCAGTCGCAGCGCATGGTTATCCGTCTGATTGGGAATTATACTTCATATTGTATAATAAAACAACCGGTTTGTCAATAGCGTACATCCATTTTATCATTCGGCTGTCATTGAGCTGCAATCTAAAAAGCGACGCCTGAGGCGCCGCCATTCGTCCTTTTATGTCGGTTTTTATTGGTTATGCAGATGCTTGTCAGCATGTCCGCAGGCATTGCAGCAGCCGTCACAGCCTATTGTAAGGTCGTGTTCGATGCCGTTTCTTCTGTAATAATCGGCAATAGCGGTTTTAATCGCCTCCTCCGCCAATACCGAGCAGTGAACCTTTGCCGGAGGCAGTCCGCCGAGGGCCTCGACCACCGCTTTGTTTGTCAGCGTAAGAGCATCGTCGATGGATTTTCCTTTGACCATTTCGGTTGCCATGGAGGAGGTAGCAATCGCCGCTCCGCAGCCGAATGTTTTGAATTTGATGTCTGTTATAATGTCATCCTGAACCTTCAGGAAAATCTTCATGATGTCGCCGCAGGTGGCATTGCCCACCTCGCCTATGCCGTCGGCGTTTTCTATTTCGCCTACATTTCGCGGGTTAGCGAAATGATCCATAACTTTTGTACTGTAATTCATGCGCTTTTCTCCTGCAATCCCATATTTATGTTTTACAATAATAATTTACTGAAGTCCGTTCCACAGCGGACTCATTTCGCGAAGCCTTTGCACCGCAGGCGCCAGCTTTTCCAATATATAATCCGCGTCTTCTTCGGTATTGACGCGGGAAAGGGTGAGTCTGAGCGAACCGTGCGCCTTTTCGGCGGGAATTCCGAGGGCAAGGAGCACATGCGAGGGTTCAAGTGAGGCGGACGAGCAGGCCGAGCCGGTAGAAGCGCTGATTCCCGCCATGTCGAGCAGCAGGACAAGGCTTTCTCCCTCAATGCCCTCAAAGGCGACATTGAGATTTCCGGGCAGTCTGTATTTCATGCTGCCGTTTATTCGCGTATGCGGGATTTTAATTATTTCGGCTGCCAGCCGGTCACGCAGCGCTTTTACACGTTCCATATCCTCAATACCCTCAACCGCATCTTCCATCGCCCGGGCAAGTCCGGCGATATAGGCGGTATTTTCGGTGCCCCCGCGTTTGCCCTTTTCCTGCCCCCCACCGTCGATGAGATTTTGTATACGCGTACCGGTTTTGATATAGAGCAGACCGATACCCTTGGGCGCGCGGATTTTATGTCCGGAGAGGGAGAGCATATCAACCCCAAGGTCGGTGACATTGACCGGTATGCTGCCGATTGCCTGGACGGCATCGGTAAACATAGTGATTTTATGGGCCTTTGCCACAGCCGCAATCTCTTTTATCGGCATTATCGTTCCGATTTCATTGTTTGCGTACATAATCGCGATAAGCGTTGTATCCGGACGGATTGCCGCTTCCACCTCACCGGGGGTCAGAATACCGTCCCGGTCAACGCCGAGATATGTGACCTCATAACCCTCTTTTTGGAGCGAGGCGAGGGCCTGCAATACAGCGGGGTGCTCTGTTTTTTGTGATATGATATGGCGTCCTTTTTTTTGATTAGCGCGCGCCGCTCCCTTGAGCGCCCAGTTGTTCGCTTCCGAGCCCGACGCCGTAAAGTATATTTCACCGGGACGGCAGCCCAGCAGTCCCGCGATACCCTCCCGCGCGCCGCTGATAATGTTCGCGGCGTTTCGGCCCCCGGAGTAGAGACTTGACGGATTTCCCCAATATTCGGTAAAACAGGGCATCATGGCGTTGATTACATTTTCGGATACCGAAGTAGTCGCCGCGTTGTCGGCATAAACTATTCTGTCCATTACACTATACTTCCTTAATTAAATTAAATAAATTAAATAAAAATTATACTTATGTCATAGTTTCAATTTTCGGATGGTTATCATATTTCCACAATATTCAATTTTTATTATGTGACGAATATCGGGAAATATTATTATGCACAATTATATTGTATACTATTTTGGTAGACAATGGGATGTATATTTTTTGTTATATATGTGAATTTTTAAATTTTTCAGATTGTGCCACAGCCAGACGGTCGCATCTTTCGTTATACTCATGTCCGTCATGACCGCGAACCCAGACAACCTTTAAATTGTGCTTTTCCGACAGTGACAGCAGTTCTTCCCATAAATCCGGGTTCAGCGCCGGCTTTTTATCGCTCTTAATCCAGTTTTTTCTCTTCCATGACCTGGCCCAACCGAGGTTAACGGAATCGGCTATATATTTGGAATCGGTATATACGGTGACGTCACATGCCTCTTTTAAAGCGGACAACGCTCTGATTACCGCGGTAAGCTCCATGCGGTTGTTGGTGGTTTTCGGCTCACCCCCGGACATTTCCTTTTCAATACCCCGGTAAACCATCACGGCAGCCCATCCTCCCGGTCCCGGATTACCCGAACAGGCTCCGTCTGTATAAATATCAACCTTCTTCATTTTCTTCATTTTCTGATTTCCCTGCTCCCGGATTTTTAGAATATATAAAATATAAACTTGTATTGTAAATACCTTTATGGTATAATATTATCGGTTATGATGTAATAAATACGCAGCGCCGGAGACTGAACATGAAAGAAATAAACTATAATTCCGATATTCAAAGTAAAACCGTGATAACCGAAAAAATCGATATCCGCGGCGTGCTTTTCGACAGCGTGACAATGGACGAAGCGGTGGAAATATGCGATCGGTTTATCGACGAAACAAACACCGCGCGGGTCATTCATACCCCGAATGCCGAAATCGTTCAGATGTGTATAGAGCAGAATGAATACTATGAGCTGATAAACTCAGCCGATCTGATTATTCCGGACGGCGCCGGGGTCATACTGGCTTCCCGCATACTCCGCCGGCCTTTGCGTAAGGGGAAGGTAGCGGGTATCGAACTGTGCGAAAATCTCATAAAACTGTCGGCTGCAAAGGGTAAAGGTGTGTTTTTTCTCGGCGGTAAACCCGGTATTGCCCAAACCGCCGCCTCCCATATGAAGGAACGTTATCCCGGTCTGAAGATTGCGGGCTGTCATGACGGCTATTTTAAAGACGATGCCGCTGTCATAAAAAAAATCAATGACAGCGGCGCTT
>JAQVWU010000078.1 GCA_028709565.1 Eubacteriales bacterium | reverse complement strand
CCGACGAAAACAAGGTAATCTGCAGATGCAAAAAGGGCGTTGAGGGGGTATACGATCTTGCGCTGGTGGGGGATGACGACGACTCGGTGCGTTTTATCTGTGAAAGGTGCGGCTCGTCCGCATGTTATCCCGCCTCCGAACTATTTAACTCCGACGGGAGCATAATACCCGAAGCGTTATACCTGATATGAGCGACCGTATAGCTGCCCTGTGGAAGCGGGTGTTCGGCGATCCGGACGAATATATACACGCCTTCTACCGCTCGTTTGACAATAGGGGCAACGTGTTTTGCGCGGCAGAGAGACCGGACGGCATTCATATCACCTCCGGTCCGCCGCCAGAAGACGGTGAGATTGTCGGGCTGGTAAACCGTGTGCCCCTCAGACTCATCCTCGGTGATAAAATATACCAGGGCTATTATATATACGCCGGCTGCGTGGACCCCTCCCGCCGCGGCAGGGGTATCTACCGCGATCTTATGCAGGCGGCCGAACGGAATACCCCTTTTACCGTATTGATACCGGCGGACAAAGACCTGTTTGACATGTACCGCAGACTGGGCTATACCGAAACGCAGGATACCCCCTTTCCGTTTGATACCGCCAAAGAGCGGCTCGGCGATATCAATACCGGGCCCTTCGACGGGGATTACGATGAACTGTACCGCCTTTATCTTATGGCGCAGGGGGACCGTTTTATCAAAGACAAGGGGTTTTTTGTATTTACCGTATCGGAATTCGCCGCCCGGGGCAAAATATTTTATATAACAGATACACACGGTTCCCGGCGCGGTTATATGATTTATTCCGAAAACCCGGGCGAAGTTAAGAACTCCATAAAAGTTTACGATATATGCTGTCCGTGTTTTAAAGTTTCGGATATAATTGATTTAAATAAAACGGAAATTGTCACACCTAAAAGCATGATCCGCGGTATCGCGGAGTCGCCGGCGCTCAACATGTTCGGCGAATACTGACAGTTTAAACAAATACCGATACGAGGGGAGCATTATGGTTTACGTATTTTTGGCTGACGGTTTTGAGGAAGTCGAAGCGCTGTGCCCGGTTGATTTAATGCGGCGCGCGGGTATCGAGGTCACAACCGTTTCGATAAACAAAACAACCGCGGTCCGCGGCTCGCATAATATCCTGGTCCATGCCGACACGACCGCCGCCGCTCTCGGCAATGCCGGGCGTACTGCCGACGGGCTGGAGTGTGTCCTGCTGCCCGGCGGAATGCCCGGAACGGCGCATCTGGATGAAGACGAAACGGTAAACAGCTTTTTATCGGCGGCTTCGCTTACCGGGGCTTATATAGCCGCCATCTGCGCCGCACCGTCGATATTGGGCCGCCGCGGTCTGCTTGAAGGCAGGGAGGCGACCTGTTATCCCGGTTTTGAAGACAGGCTCAGGGGCGCCCGTCTGTCCGATAAAAGGGTTGTCCGCGACGGCAATATTATAACCGCCGTTGCCATGGGCGCGTCGGCGGAATTCGCCCTGGAGATTATTCTGGCGCTGCGCGGTTTGGACACGGCAAATAAAGTAAAGGAATCCGTTTTCGTCTGACCTATGTACGAACTTAGAACACAAAAAAACAAAATCAGGACCCATTATATCGACAAAAGAAAAACGCTGCAGCCGGTCATAAAGCGATTGTGCGACGAAAAGATTTGCTCGCTTTTTATGGCTTTGGTTTCCTATCGCTATTCGGAAACACTGCTCATGTATTATCCGACATCGCGGGAGATTGACGTGCTGCCCATCGCGCGGCACGCGCTCAGCAGCGGCAAACGCATCGCCTTTCCGTGCTGCGACACAAAGAGTCATACAATGGTGTTCAGATTTGTCACCTCCCTCGACCAGCTGACCGTCACGGGAACCTTCGGCATACCCGAACCGGGCGACGAATGCCCCGTCTACAGCCGGGAGGAGGGCGCGGCCGCGGTATGCCTCGTCCCCGGCATCGTATACGATAAAAAAGGCTATCGTCTCGGTTACGGAAAGGGTTATTACGACAGATATCTGCCGTCGTTTAAGGGCACCAAGGTGGGGTTTGTTTACAGTGATTTCGTTATAAACAGCGTGCCGCGCGGACGATATGACCTCGCGGTGGATGTGCTTGTCACCGAAAAGGGAGTGAAGGCGCTTCATGCGGGCTAAAAAAACGCTGACGGCACCCGCGCTCGTCCTGAGTATTCTGCTGCTGTCGGTCGCGTCGCGTTATATAGACCCGGCCGTGCTGGGCTACGGTGACCAGTTTTATCTTTCGCTGATTATAATGCGGCTGATTATCTTCGTTTTGCCCTGTATATTCTATATAAAAATCGGCGGTCCGGGCTACACCTTCAAACTTAACCTCAGATTTATATCCCCCGGGCGGTTCGGCTTTATATTGCTGGCATTGGCTGTCTTAATCACCGGAAGCGCGGCGGTAAAACTTCTGCTTACCCGACTGGGGGTTAACGCCACCGAATTTTACGGTTACGAGTCGCTGGCAGCGATAACCGACGCAACAACGCTGACCGATATATTATACATTATAACCGCTTTTGCCGTATTGCCGGCGCTGACCGAGGAACTGGTTTTCCGTTCGGTTATATTGACCGAATATAACGAAAGCGGACTCGGCTCGGGATGGTCGCTGATTTTGAGTTCGCTGTTATATTCACTTATCGCCTTCAGACCCGGCATGTTGATTTTATATATTTTTATCGGGATTATACTGTCGATATCGGTATATGTGACGCGATCGGTATTTGCCGCCTTTATTATACATCTGCTGTATAATCTGTTTAATATTTTTTTTGAAGGATACATACTCAGGTTTGTAGGTCTGCCCGAAAACATCACCCTTACTTCTTTTATAGTCATCTCTCTTTTCCTGTTTGCGCTTGTTTTAATGCTGGGAGAGGCCGAACGTCTGTTTCACAATGACGCGCTGACCATGGGAGCAGAGGAAGACGCACCGGATATAAAAGCCGGGGGACAGCATGCTTTTAGGGAAGCGATATTATCGCCGACGCTGCTGTTATGTATAGTTGCGTTTATTGCGGGGGTATTCCTGTAACCACCCGTGTTATCATACTCATGTCGAATTATATCGGATTATTAACTGCTGTATCATAAGAAAGAAAAACTATGAATAAAAACCACCCGGACGGCGGCGACAAGACGCGTTCGTTCACACCGGTTAATCCGGAAAACAAAAAAAACCAAACCGGCCGGCCTGGAGTGCCGGGACAGGCGAATTACGCCAATCGCAGTCAAACTAACCGCAGACCGCGACAAAGGCCGGATGAACCAAACAACCGTACGCAGGTAATGGGAACGGTAAACCCAAAGAAGGACGCCAAAACGATATACAGAAAAGACACACCGCCGGCCGGCAGCGACCAAACCCGCGTCATGAATACCACTCCCTCCGGCGGCAGCGCACAGAAGCCCCGCGCTGCCGGCGGCAATCAAACCCGCGTTATGAACACCACTCCTTCCGGCGGCAGAGCTCCGAAGCCCCGCTCTGCCGGAGGCAATCAGACACGCGCTATGACCTCCCGCGGCGGACAGAAGCAAACCCTGTCCGCGAGGCCGGTCAGAAGACAGCCCGGCGGGGGTTACAGAGACGGGGGCGAAGCGGTCACAGGTACGCTGACCAGCGTGATGAAGGCAATTATCTATATAGTGTTTGTCCTGATAACATCGGGATTTTTAAGCTACTTCGGCATCTCGGTCTTTAACGATGTATTTGCCTTTGTAAAACCCGACGACGAGATTGACATTATCATTCCGGAATATGCCACGATAAACGATATATCCGAGATACTTAAAGATAACGATGTCATACGTTATCCGTCGATTTTTAAGCTGTACGCAAAGCTGAGACGGGACAGCGGGGAATATCTTGCCGGTGCATATACCGTTACACCCTCCATGGACTACGATATGCTGTTATCCGATTTTAAGCCCAAGAAAAAACCGCGAGCGGAGGTATCGATAACAATACCCGAGGGCTACAGCGTTGATCAGATTATCGAATTGTTTACGTCAAGGGACATGGGTACCAGGGAAGGGTTTATCGAGGTCATCGAAAACGGCGATTTCAGCAAATATAATCTTAACTGGTTTATCGCCGAAACGGAGGCCGACAGAAACTCCGACCGCAAATACCGCCTGGAGGGTTATCTGTTCCCCGACACCTACTATTTTTATTCCGACTCCAACGAATATACAATAATATACAAGATGCTCCAGAACTTTTACAATAAGTTCGATGAGTCCTACAAGGCGCGCTGCGAGGAACTCGGATATACGGTGGATGAAGTTATAGTGCTGGCGTCCATGATTCAGGCGGAAGCCAAATATCCGTCGGAATATTCTTCGGTGTCTTCGGTATTTCACAACCGGCTCAATAATCCTTCCGGTCCTACCCAGGGACGGCTGGAGAGCGACCCGACCATTCAATATATGATGGAGGATCCGAAAACCATACCGGAAGGGGCCGATACCGAGATTGATCATCCCTATAACACTTATATAATAAAGGGACTCCCGCCGGGGCCGATATGCAACCCCAGTCTCAACGCCATACAATACGCGCTGTATCCGGCAGAAACCGACTATCTGTATTTCGTAGCCCAGACAAACGGATATCACCTGTTTGCCGCCACCCATGAAGAGCATATTATGAATATCATAGCGGCGCGCGGAGGCTGATAATTTAAAACAAAAAAACAGAGCCGCTGCACTGCAAAACGGCTCTGTTCTCGCGTGTGTTGTTTCTTTCGGAGTATCAGTGTGCCGGTATACCGGTGTATTGGTATATCGGGGTATTAAAGCAAAGAAAGAAGGGCGGATGATTTTATTTGGGTTTGCCCTTGAAGATCAGCGCCGTCAGATAACCGAAAACCAGCGCGGCGGCAATGCCCCCCGAGGTCGCGGTCAAGCCGCCGGTCAGAGCGCCCAGCGGTCCGCTCAGGGCAACCGCCTTTCTCACCCCCCTTGCCAGCGCGTTGCCGAATCCCGTAAGGGGGACGGTGGCGCCCGCTTTGGCAAAGGAAACAAGGGGCTCATATAACCCGACGGCGTTGAGCACAACACCTGCGCACACGTATAAGACAAGTATGCGCGCGGGGGTCAGTTTTGTCCGGTCGATGAGTATCTGGGCGATTACGCATAAAAGACCGCCGATAATAAACGACCATACATAATTCATAAATTCTTCCATTTCGTTTATGCGTCTCCTTTGATGCGTACAAGATGCGCGATGCCGGGAATACTGCCCCCCTGCTGCACCGACAGGGGGCTCATGAGCGCTCCCGTTCCGATGAACAGAACATCCCGCAGTTCCCCGTCGCGTATGAGTTTCAACAGGTAGGACGCGAGCACCACCGCGCTGCAGCCGCAGCCGGAACCGCCCGCGTGCATATCCTGGGAAGAGCGATTGTATATGAGCAGTCCGCAGTCGTTGTAGTTCCCGGACAGGTCATAACCCTTTGTTGACATCAAATCAAGCACGATCGAATGCCCCTCAAACCCCAGATCCCCCGTTACAATCAGGTCAAAGGCCGACGGTCCCAGACCCGAACTCTCAAAATACCGAATCATGGTATCGGCTGCAGCCGGAGCCATTGCCGCGCCCATGTTGTTCGCGTCGGTTATACCGTAATCCACCGTCATGCCCAGCATTACCTCGGTTATCCGCGGATGCCTGCCTTCATCGTCTGCTATGATGAATGCGGCGGAGCCTGTCACCGTCCACTGGGAGGTCGGTGTCCGCTGTCCGCCGTATTCGACGGGCGTGCGGAACTGGCGCTCGGCCGAACAGTTGTGTGAGGAGGTGACGGAGGCTGTCCGCTTGAAATACCCGGCGTTGACCGTCATGCCGGACAGGATGAGCGCTTCCGCCGCCGTTGAACAGGCGCTGTATAATCCCATAAAGGGGGCATCGTGCGCGATCAGTCCGTATGTCGACGAAATACACTGATTCATGAGGTCGCCGGCGAAGATCGCGTCGATGTCGGTTATGGATATTTTATTCTTTGACATGGCAAGGTTCAATGCCATATGCTGCATTTCCGCCTCCGCTTTCTCCCAGGTTGACTGACCGAACCGGTCGTCCTTGTCATGAAAATCAAACAATGCGCCCAGCGGTCCGTCCGACTCATGTTTGCCCACAACCGAAGCGGCGCACAGGATGGCGGGCGCGTTTTTGAGTTTTATAATGCCTTTTGCCATATGTCACCTCATATCATGACGCCGAACAGCGACAATATCCAGATTATCATACCGAATATAGCCGATGTCAGCACCCCATACAGGATGACCGGTCCGGAGATTGTAAAAATCTTCGCGCCCAGACCCAGGATATATCCTTCGCTTTTGGTATCTACCGCCGGCGAAACCACCGCGTTGGCGAAACCGGTAATGGGTACCAGCGTACCCGCTCCGGCATACTTTGCCAGTTTGTCGAACCAGCCCAGACCGGTAGTCAGCGCCGCGAGAAAGATCAGGGTTATGGATACCACCGTACCGGCGTTTTCCTCATGAATACCCAGCGACAGGTATATGTCATGCAGCCCCTGTCCCAGGGCACATATCAATCCGCCCGCGATAAACGCCCGGAAACAATTGGCGGGCAGTTTTGATTTAACGGCGCGGCTTTCGGCATAATTAATATACTGTTGTCTTTTATTTATATAATCACATCCCAGCTTTTTTTAATAGTTTTGCCGATAATAAAGATTTTTATTAATTTATTTGATTGTTAATAAATATTAATATCGAACATATTGAAAATTTCGCGGGGAAGTGATATTATCTGTTTATGAATATAATATTTATCAGGAAAGGCACGCCATATGTATACATATGACCTTTTATTTGACAGAATAAAACTGCCCGCGCCCGCCCGGGAAACCTTTTTCAATATCAAAGACAAAATACAGCCCCGTTTCGACGGCATACGGGCAGCGTTTTTTGACGGCGATTCGATTGATTCGATTGATTCGAAGATATGCGAAATCGCCGCCGCGACAGGGGAAAATGAGGACGGCATCTGGCTTGCGGTCTGCGTCATGCTGGCCGATACGACCCGGGAGTTATATCTGAGCCGCGGCATACCGGAGGATATCTTTTATGACACCATGAGCGATATCACTATATGGGCCGATGTTTGCCGCCGCGACTGGGGCACATGGGGCATTCACGGTCAGTTCGGCTGGCTGTCCAATCACCTGCGGGCGACCCTGTTCAGACTGGGCAGGCTTCAGTTTGAAATAAAGCACTTCCGGTGCGACGAATATAATAAGAACGGCCGCTCGGTCCGCCGCGGCGACCCCGTCATGAACATCCATATACCCGAGGGTGATCCCCTGACAAAGGAAAAACGCTTTGATTCCTATCGCCGCGCCCATGATTTCTTCGGTATGGATGTGTTTGTCTGCGATACATGGCTGTTTTATCCGAGGCACACGGAGTTTCTGCAGCCCGATTCCAACATTCTCGACTTCATGCGCGATTTCGAAATAATAGATTCCAGCGAGGAAACCGGCGATTACGGCAACATGTGGCGCATATACGGACATCGCGAGAGTTACGACCCCGCCGAACTGCCCCGTGACACCGGCATGCGCCGCGCCTACGCCGACTGGCTCGCAAAAGAAAACAAAACCGGCAGCGGCTACGGGGTAAGGTTTTATTAATTAATTAAGCATAACCAAAAGACGGCTTTCGTATCGGAAAAACGTCTTTTGTCTTATACAAGCGGAGTTTGACTCATTTAAATCTTTAAATAAACAGGCACTTTACTTTGGATATGTTCGGTACACAGGTGCAAAGAAAGCCGTTATGTTTGCCGGAGCGCTTGATGCTGTCAGCCGCGTTTTAATGGCGGTTTTTTTCGTATAAAATAATCATACTGTTTTAATATAAACGGTTCCTCAGGTTCCCTCTCCCCGTGGTTTGTCCAGCACCGCTCTGCCGTTGATCCTGGTAAGAGCGCGGAACCGTTTGCCGAGGAAGAAGCGCTCGAGGGCCTTTAATTCATGCATAGCCGAATAGACCGACCGGGGCGGGCAATCGTCCGGGCCGTGGGTTTGCATGAAAATCTTCAGCCCCCGGTAATCGGCCACCGCCTGCAGGATTACGGCATCGGCCGGCACCCTGTATATGCCATATAGATTTCCTTCCGTTTTGTTTTTGATACAATGCCGCTACATATACTACATATACTACATATACTACATGAAATATATATAGGCTTATGGAAAAATTACTTTAATATAATTATTTTTTTATCTTTAATAAAATTTTATATATAACATATCTAATATTTATGTAGTATATGTAGTATCGGATAAAAATTCCTCGAATAGTATTTAAAACAACTGTTATTCTGTGCTACATTTACCGCTACATGCGCTTCGAAAATATGTAGTAAATGTAGTATATGCAGCCAAAGGAGTGTTACAGCGGTTGACTTCTGAATTCTTAAGCTAGCTTGTCCAATACCGCTCTGCCGTTGATCCGTGTAAGAGCGCGGAACCGTTTGCCGAGGAAGAAGCGCTCGAGGGCCTGTAATTCATACCCGGCGGAATAGACCGACCAGTGCGGACAATCATCCGGACTGTGGGTTTGCATGAAAATCTTCAGCTCGCGGTAATCGGCAACCGCCTGCAGGATCACTGCGTCGGCCAACACCTTGTATGGGTTTGACATATGGTTTCTCCTCCCGGCTTTGGCCCGTGACAACGGTTCCTTTTTTGTTTTTGTGACATGCTGTGACAAATGTGACATAAATACCATGTTTTCTATACAGGTAGGGTAAAAACGCGCATTTTTTTAAAATTTATTTTTTTACTTTTTCAAAAGTGATAAAATATCTCTGTATATAAGGTTATATAAATTATATGTCACATTATGTAACAGATAAGGAAAACACTTCGAATAGTATTTAAAACAACTGCTTTTCTTGTGTGACATTTTTTATAACTTCATTGTAATGTTTTGTAACGATTTGTCACGCATCCGCGCCTTACATCGGCTGAGCCTCGCAAATCTCAAAGCCGGATACATCACATCTGGTTGTTAACTGCGCGTAATTGAGAGTATAGACACGCCTTTGTTCCGAACCTATGCGTTTCTGCGCGTTTTTCTCTATAAAATACTCTGCGTGCTCCAGCTGTTTCCTGAACTGAGAGTAGGTCAGTATCTCACTCTTAATCGCGTAATCTTTACAATACCTGGTAAACTTATCATATACAACGTTCAGCCGCAGCGCCAGCACGGTCCCGTTGTCAATAATGGCATATTCGCTCTTCGGGTCCAGGCCCATGCGGGACATGATTTCAAGGGTCTGGTCCACGACACTTTTGTTGCTCGTACCTCCGTCCAGCAGGTATTCCCGGGCGGCGTATTCGATGAAGCGCAGGCATTCTGCCCGGTCGTGGGGGAAGACTGCGTCCCATTCAAGGTCCAGGGAGGTGCACAGGATTAACGGACCCGGCAGTAAAATTTATATACAAGAAATGCCAAGAATAACGGAAAACGGCTCAGACAACCGATATTAAAGGACCGCAGGGCAAAAGATACCCCGCTGTCGTGTTACTGCCCTGTCATGCGCGGTTTTGCGGAACCTTTTCCCTGCCCCATATTCCTATCTATATATATATTATACACTTTAAACAGGCAAGTTAAGTTCATCACAGAGAAAATTAAGATGTTTA
>JAQVWU010000077.1 GCA_028709565.1 Eubacteriales bacterium | reverse complement strand
TTTTAAAGCTTTTCTGGGTCGCGCCCCAGGCGGTTGTGTAAATCACATAATCTTCGGTCTCTTCGATGACACGGTGTTCATATCTCGGCGAAATATCGCAGCCGATACTCGCGGTCTTGTCGATGTTGAAATACTCGGTCCAGTCGATATTGTTCGGCAGACCTTCCCGGTGCCATCTTCTGAAGGTGCCCGCCCAGGGCGAATCCACTATGGGTATGCGGTCAGCCTCCCTGTGCTGATACATGCGGGTAAATCTTTCTTTTGAGGTCATAGGTCTTCTCCTTTAATAAAAGTGCGGTAAAATAGTTATTAATAACAAGAAAGGAATTTCATGAATAAAACATCTCTGATGATAAACAATATCCCGTGCGGGGAAACCAGAGAAATACGCCGGATAATCGCCGACCGGTTCGACGGGATTCTCAATATCACACCGCATTTCGGCTGGCATTGCGTTGACAAAAATTACAGAATAACCCGGACCGACGGAATGCCCGGCGAGTATCTGATAATGCTGACGGTAAAGGGCGCCGGGGCTATAGTCATCGAAAATGTTAAGTATACGGCGAAGGCACATTCGGTCTGCATAATCCCGCCGGATATACCCCATGTTTATACGACCGGTTCTCAGTGGGAGTTTTTCTGGATACATGTGAGAAAAGGACCGTCCACCGATATGCTGGATTTTATAACGGAGGAAAACGGTTACGTTTACCGCGCGGTCAATATTAATCAGCTGACGGTCAAGATAGATATGCTGCTTGATTCACAGAAGTTCGGCATCCAATCGGGGATAAACGATTCGGGCATTATATCCCGGCTGTTTCACGATATGCTGGAACAGGCGCTGCAGTATGAGCATATGGGGCCGGAAAATAACGACATGATCAACCAAATGCTGCAATATATTGACACGCATTACATGGAGAAGATGACAATGGAGGACCTGAGCCGGCTTATATACAAATCCGCGGGGCACACTATACGCGTCTTTAAACAGTATACCGGATATACACCCTTTGCCTATATAAAGACATATCGCATAATGAAGGCATGTCAACTGCTTGATATTACCGATTATTCGGTTAAGCGTATCTCGAAGGAAACCGGCTACGGATCGGTCAGCCATTTTATTTCGGATTTCAAGGTCGCAAAATCGGTAACGCCGCAGGAATACCGGGAAAAGCATTTTAAGTGATATTTAAATCAGAATCTGAAATAGATAAAGGGATTATATGATCCTCTTGCCAAAACGGCAATGGACAGCAGCAGCGCCATTATCAGGCCTATGTCCAGGGCAGTCGCCCCGCCGGGTCTTGCCCTGAGCTTTGACGGCAGGGTGGTCCTTATTGCGGGGACACAGCCCGCGATACCGCATATTATCGCGGTGATATACAGCAGATTGAGGGTGCCTGAGGCATACAGGCTTTTCAGGTCGATTAAGCCCGACGCGCCGAGCATTGTGAGCAGCGTATCCGATATCAGGGAGAGGCTTTCGCACCGGAATATGGTCCACCCGATAATGATTATAAACAGCGCCGTGATATGATTGAGCGCCTTTATTTTAGGTCTGTATTTGAGCAAAAACTTCTCGGCGATGAGTATTACGCCGAAATACAGTCCCCACAGTATGAAGTTCCAGCTGGCGCCGTGCCACAGACCGGTCAACAACCAGACGGTCAGCATATTGAATATCCATCTGTGAACGGGCACGCGGTTGCCGCCCATGGGTATATATACGTAATCCCTGAAGAAGGTGGACAGCGATATATGCCATCTGCGCCAGAAGTCGGAGGCCGAATCGGCCTGGTAGGGATTTTTGAAGTTTTCCAGGTAGTGGAAACCCATGGCGCGGCCCATACCGATGGCCATATCGGAATATCCGTTGAAATCGTAATAGATCTGCACCGAATAGGCGATCATCGCCAGCCAGGCTCCCGCGGCGCCGAAGGATGTTATTTCAATACCGCCGGACAGCAGACCGTCGGCGACAACGGCAGCCTGATTCGCAATAAGCACCTTTTTGCTCAGACCTATGATAAACCTGCGCATACCGTAGGCGAAATCCTCGGTGGAAACGCTGCGCTCCTCCAGCTCTTCGGCTATGGTCTGATATCGCACAATGGGGCCGGCAATGAGCTGCGGAAAGGCGACCAGATAGGCACCGAGATACAGCGGGTTTTCCTGCACCTTCACCTCCGAGCGGTACATGTCGATAACATAGGACATAATCTGAAAGGTATAGAACGATATGCCTATGGGCAGCTCGATTTCCGGAACGGGCAGAGCCAGGCCGGAGATGACGTTTATGTTTTCTATAATAAATCCGATATACTTAAAAAATCCCAGCAGCGCCAGATTGAATATCACAGCGCCGACCAATACGGCTTTACGCCGGCTTTTATTGCCGGCCATATCCAGCAATAACCCGGCGGCGTAGTTTACGGCTATGGACAGAATCAACAGCAATATGTATACCGGTTCCCCCCACGCGTAGAACACAAAGGAGAAAGCCAGGATTATCATATTTTTTGCGGGAATGCTGTTTTTGAAGATAAACGTACATAAAAAAAACAGGGGCAGGAAAAAGAAAAGGAACACAAGATCAGAAAACAACATTTTTTATGGCACTCTCCGTTTGTTTTTTTCGGATTAATCTGTCAGCATACGCGCAAAGTCGGTCCCGTCATATCCGAACAGCAGCCGGCTTGAGTACAACAGTATCAAAACATCGGTTATCTCGTTCTCCGCTATGAGCTCGCGGTAATCGTATGTAACGTCTGCGGGAATCGTCCATGGTCTGTTATGGCAATATGTCCTGTCAAAATGCGAGGCTATTATCGTCGTTATAGACCATGAATAGGAATCGCCCAGCAGCAGCAGGTTGCGGCCCGTGTCGTTGTCGGGGAACACATATTTGTCCTGCGGGGGATTATACGCGGCGTAATAGTCGAAACCCACGCCGAATTTATTGAATTCCCCGTTCATGAAACTTGCCAGCATGTCATTTATGCGATAATTGTTCCCGCCGTATCTCGGCAGGCTGCTGGTGTCCAGGATATGGAAATTGTCGGCGTATCCCATGTCGTTATGACCGATTGTGGAACCGAGGGAACCGAACCACTTAATATCCGGAACCTGGATTATCTCATATTCGACGGGCCTGCCTATTTCCGGGGAATCCTCATACATCATATTTATAATCTGTTGATAGCCTTCATAGGCGCCGAAAATGTTCCAGTGGTGGTCGGTGCGGAAGGATTTATTGACCCTGTCCTCCGGCGTATCCATCCGCATATAGTCGAATTTGATATCGCTGTCCAGGCAGTCAATAAAAAATTCAAGATAGGGAAGGGTTGAATCGGCGCCCGTAATCAAATCGTTAAATATCGCGGATTCCTGGAGTCTGGTGCCCATGTAGATATAATAATTGATCCCCGGCGTCGCTTCTCTGAGCCGGTGGATATGCCGCAGCTGACGTTCGGCCAGCTTTTCCAGTTCTTTGTCCCGCGCGCCCTCCACCCGCTCCAATACCTTGAGCGGTTCTATAGCGTAGAAATTCGGTCTGCCGTTTCCGCCGAGAAAAATCGAGTAATAATCCACCGGAGGCGGCTCCTCTTTTTGCGTTTCGCTTCCGCCGCCGGTTTTATCGGTTTTATCCGAAGTATCGTCTGCCCCGGAGTCGTTTTGTAAAACGCTCACGCTGTCCCGGGTTAAAATCGGCCGCACGACATTATCGGTCACCCGCAGCATTGACATTTCCGCCGACTGTACCGACGATACCAGACTGTCATAAAAGGGGATGCAGTTTATATAGACGTTGCGCAGAAAGGTCTTTGTTTCCTCCACCGTGTTTAGCAGCGCCGACGCCGGGGTGTCGCCCCCGTATATTTTTTCAGTGACGAAGAGATTCTTGGTGTTCAGCGCGTCAAGAGGCCCCCATACGCTGAGGGCGGCGATGACGGGAGAGGCCAGAAAAAATATAAGTAAGATGGAGCAAACGACCGCGATAAATATTCTGTCTTTCATAACGTTCCTTAATTTTATATGCTGCCTGAGGCAGGCAGCATATAATCTTTAACATATTGGTTTATTTGCGTCCCTTTTTGCGGGCGAGGACAGCTGCCGCCGCGAAGGACAGCAGCGCGAGGGTTATACCGGCGTCCGCGGTGGCAGGGGCGGTAACGGCCGGCGCTTCGGCTCCGTCGTCCAGTTCAGCCACGTCGGGGGCCACGGCTTCGGTTATTATGGGTGTGCCGTCAGATCTGAAATGCTCGGTGTATACCTCGATTTCGGCAAAGCCCGGATTGGGGCCTTCGCTTTCGGTTACCTGTATCATGAATGATTCGGCGGTGATGTCGGGTATGTCGACATACAGGGGGGCTCCGTTGTTGTCAAGCCCGTCAAAGGAGATGACCGTCCCGTCGGAGAAGGTGATATCCCCGGTCATTATCCAGTCGGCGTCGCCGATGCGGTCGCGCAGCGCTATTGTGCCGATTTGAATGGCCGATGACCACCGCAAATCAATCCAGGGCAGCGGTTCGCCGAGGGATGCCCATTCGTTCTCCGCGCCCTGCGGACGGTTGACCGACGCGACACCGTTTATCGCTTTTTGAGCCACATGCCAGCCGGTATAGGCTTCGGGGATATACCAGTAAGGGTCGCCGTCCGGCAATACGCTTGATGCCTGAGCCGTCGCTTCGGGGGCAACGTTTTTGCCCGACGGGTCAAACAGTTCAACCTCGTCAAGGCCCACATGCATGGTGTCTATATCGGCCACGATATGTATGACAACCGAGTTTGTGGTAATGGTCTTGGGCAGCGGTATCTCCGTCGCGGTTCCGTCCGGGTTGAGCGCGCCGAATTCCACCTTGGTACCGTCCGAGAAGGTCATTGTGCCGCTCTCAACGTTTTCTTCGGCGCTTGTCAGATCGTATAGTATCGCCTTCGCGATGGTTACGTCGGAAGCCCATGTGAGTGTGAGGTCGGCCTCCGATTCATAATCGGTGTACCATGCCGGCAGGCGCATTTCATGCTCCCAAACCAGCCCGTCACAGACGTTGGAGGGCAGGTAGTCGTCGTTGTGGTATGTCGAAGCGGTGGATTCCGTCACCTTGAACGCAAGGTTTTCAATCGCGCCGACGGGGACCGCCAATATTGCTGCAATCAGCAAAACAGCTAAAAATACGAATGCTTTTTTCATTGGGTATTAAATCCTTTCCAAAAATGTTTTGATTCCGTAAAGCCTCTGTTTTAGAGGCGTTAAAATTCGGGCGTCAATATGTTTATAACATAAAATTTTCACCCCGTCAATATAAAACAGAAAGAAGATTCATATAGTTACACAATTGTTAATATTGTTATATCCGCGTTCCGAACGCTGCGAATGTTTTTATGCCCTTTATACGGACCAAGACGTCAGGATAATAAATATTAAAACAAATATATGAATAAACATTGACATTATACGCGTGCCGTTCTATAATGGGATTATACAATAAATAACATACGAAATCGGGGGCATTCCGATAACCTACCGACTTTGCTTCCGCCTATGCCAAGTTTGAGCCGGCAGCTCAGGCGAATCCGGAGAAGATGATAGATTCCATCCTGGAAAACAATAAATAATATATTTTTCGGAGGTAGAAACAGCATGAAGCATAACCTGTTGATTGTTTGTACGCTGTTTGTAATGCTGACAGCAACGGCGTGCGCGTCAAATGAAAAAGCGCCGGTTTCCGGAGATACCGGGAGCGATACCGTATTCAGCGAAACAACGGATGTACCCGACCTGACCTGGGACGGCGCCTCGGTCACTTTTATACTCAGAACCACCCCCAACGACTGGTCGGCCGACGATGTGCTGGCGGAGGTTCAGGACGGCACACCGATAAATGACGCTGTTTATTTGCGCAATCTTTATATTGAAGAAAACTATAATCTAAAGATTGAGGGATTCAACGCGCCGGTGGACCAGTCGGTATACAAACCTGTAACAAACTCAATCCTGGCGAATGACAAGGCCTTTGATGTTATTACCTCCTACGCGTATGACTGCGCGAAATTTGCCCTTGAAGGGCATATATTGGAGTTTGGACAGCTGAAATATACTGACCTGACAAAGTCCTGGTGGAACCCCCTGTTAAATGAGACCCTTGCCATCGGACAAAAGCAATATTACGCGACCGGAGATATATCCCGCGTTGATAACCTGGGCATCCGCTGCTTCTTTTTCAATAAGGACCTGGCGGCCAATCTCTCACTCGACAGTCCTTATGATCATGTTAAAAACAACACCTGGACAATAGATACCATGTTTTCCATGTCGAAGCAGGGGCTGACGGACCTTGACGGGGACGGTAAATACGGTGAAGACGATTGTTACGGTATACAGGCCCAAACGTCCCTCGGTATTGTCATGGCTTACGGCTGCGGTGTTAATGTAACACGGAATGACCCGGCCGGGGTACCCTATCTGGCGGTGACAGACGAAGCGGCGATAACCAAAATGTTCAGGGTTCAGGAAATCATAAACACCGACAGTCTTGTCTATTATTCAAATGACTGGACAAATACCCAAAATCGTTTTACAAAAAATCAGGCGCTGTTTCAGGCCGAGGTGCTGCTGCTCATTGAGGCGCTGAGGGCGAGTGAGGTCGATATCGGAATAATACCCGCTCCG
This sequence comes from Eubacteriales bacterium, assembly GCA_028709565.1. Lineage (GTDB taxonomy): Bacteria > Bacillota > Clostridia > Oscillospirales > CAG-272 > JAQVWU01. The sequence goes on along the minus strand of JAQVWU010000077.1, from coordinate 3,138 downwards.
AAATATGACCAAACGCAGGAGCACTATCAGCACCTGCTGGACGCGTGGTGCCTCAATCTGTACAGCGTGCCGGTCACCGCTGAAAACACCGACCTTACCGGTTTTGTACTTGAAGCGATGGCCGCTCGTTCAGCCGATACCCTTACCCCTGCCTTTTATGACATCTGCCTTCAGGGCAAATATGTCCGCGACGAGGAATCTTCGGCAATGCTTGACATTATCTTTTCCTCTTACGTAATGGAAAACGCGATTGCCTTCTCGTGGGGAGGCATGTATGACGCCATATACAACGCAATAAAAGCCAACCTGGATATCGTTTCCACCATAGAGAAGCATGTTGTTTCCACCGATACAGCTTTGCTTAAAACATACGAAGCGTTCCGGGAGATAAATTAAATCAAACGGCCGATACCGGAGGACAGGAACTTGAACCATTGGAACATGGATTATCTCGGAGTCATGGTGGATATGGCCGGCTGTCCCAACCGGTGCCGCCATTGCTGGCTCGGCAGTCACAGAAACGGCAGCATGACTACCGGGGATTTTTGCGATATCGCCGCGCAGTTCGTCAACTGGACCGACGAAAAGGGCGCCGGTATCGGGGAACTGGGCTTTTTTTCGTGGTGGCGGGAGCCGGACTACCGGGATGACTACCGCGAGCTGTGGGATCTGGAGCAGCGGCTGTCCTCGCCCGGGCGCGCCGCGCGTTTTGAGCTGCTGTCGGTCTGGCGGCTGGCGCGGGATGAGGATTATGCCCCATGGGCAGCCGCGCTGCCGACTGAATCCTGCCAGATTACATTCTTCGGCATGGAAGAGGCCACCGACTGGGGGACCCGGCGCAGGGGCGCGTTTCGGGACAACCTGCTGGCAAGCGAGCGGCTGCTGAAGGCGGGCATTGCCCCGCGCTGGCAATTATTTATCACAAAACGATGTCTCGGCGGGCTGGACGATTTTGTGCGTCTGATATATAATCTTGAGCTGCATAAACGGTGCGAATCCCTTGGGAGGAAGTTTGAGGTGTTTATCGGGGGTATTTCGCCGGAGGGCAATGGTTACAGCATGGAGGATGTCCGCATAGATGCCGGTGACGCGGCGCTCATCCCGCGCAGCCTTATCGACATCTGCCGCGAAGGGACCGATTTGCTCGGGCAGCCCGAGCGCGTGCTGCTGGAATCGCTGCTGTATGACCCATCGCCGCCGGGTATGAGCGCCAATATGCCCAGCGTATCGGTCAGCGCCGATTACGACGTCTATCCCAACATCGCCGAGCCCGCGGAATGGTGGCGGCTGGGCAACCTGAAGACCGACGGTATTGACGCTCTTCTCAAATCATACCGTGACGAAACCGCGCCGGGCATGAAGATGAACCGCAGCGGTTCAATAAGAGAACTGGCGCTGCGGTACGGCAATATAAACGGCAACAGGCTGTATGACAAAAACGACCTTATATGCCGGTGGATGCATCAATGGGGCGCGGAATATACCGGGGGCAGGGTATAATATCAGCAGATCATTTTTATACGCTCCGCCGCGTCTTCGATGAGGGCGGAGATGGGGGTCTCCGGGACGCCGGCGATGATATTGTCGCAGTGATTGATGGGGATGAGTATGCGCTTAGCCGCGCTCTGCCCCACCGCCCGGGCCATTTTCGGGGTGATTTCGCCGAACAGCGAATCGGCAATGACAATACCTATGGGGCCGGTTATGATGTCCGCCCTTCGGCAGTTGGCGATAACGGCGTTTTCGCCGGTAGCAGCGTTGTCCGCCCCGGCCTTGAGCATGGCTGTGGTGGCGGCGCTGTTTGTGCCGACGGCGGTAATAACTGCCCCGGGAAGGGCTTGCTTTATCGCCATGACCAGCTGTCTGCCGATGCCGCCGCCCTGGGCGTCGATTATCAATACATTTATTATGTTCATAGTATTTTTTTCTCCGGTTCTATAATATTATATGTGTTTGTTCAGCGCTACATCTCTTTGTTATTCCTGCTTATATAATAAATCATGGAAAACACCACAAACAAATAGGCGGTTGCTAAAATCAGAATTATATATATGTCCGCCCGCATGAGGGCAAACGCCAGAATCAGCGCGCCGAAGACCATTAACCCCAGGTCATAGGCCTTCGCTTTTGCTTTGGTATTGATCGCTATGTTGCGCTCGTCCTTTGTTTCAATCTCAAGCTGACGGGCGGCGCGGGGATCTTTTTTCAAGAGGTGGTTTTGAATCGCGGCGCCGAGGTTTACCCCGAATATGCCCGAGCCTATGCCTATCATTATATAGGGCAGTGTGCGCATGATATTCTGCGCGTCGGGCAGCGATACGGCGAGTATCAGCCCGGCGGTCAGCAGCATAAAACCGAAAACCGCAAACGCGGTATATTTACCGACACTGTTATTTTTCATCGCAATACTCCTCTTCATAAATAAATATTTCCTCAATGCTCATATCAAAGTATCGGGCAATCCTGAAAGCGAGTATGATGGAGGGATTGTAGCGCCCGTTTTCCAGCGACCCGATTGTCTGCCGGGACACCGAAAGGGCGGTCGCCAGTTCCTCCTGCCGCAGACCCCTTTCCTTTCGCAGTTCTTCCAACCGATTTTTCACAGCCGGCCTCCTCTCTTTGACGGAAAGCATACTTTCCATTTACAGTATAGCACAACAGTTTATAAATGTCAAGCGAACTTTACATAAAAATAAAAATTCTTGACATTATCGTCCGGTTAATATAAACTTGGTTAATCAAAAAGCAAAGGGGCCATGTCATGAAAAAACAAACCGCCGTATCTGCCGCCCTCGTTATTATCGTGACAGGGGTTGTCTTTGCCGGAGTCTTTTTGATATTCGCGCAATTTAATACAGGTTCAATACAATCTGACTTTATAACGCATACCGCGGACAGCGATATACGATGAATTCGGTTTTTTTGCGGGGCTTCAGACCGGGGAAAACTCCGTCGCTTCTCCCAAATCCATGGGATATTCAATTGTATTGAACGAATCGGATGAATCGGACGAATCGTATGATATGTATGACGCGCGGCTTACACTGAGGAATACCCGCGATATCCCCTATGTCATCTTTTTGGATGACGAGGTGATTTATTCGGATTACCCCGCCCCCTCGGGCAGTATCGCCGACC
>JAQVWU010000076.1 GCA_028709565.1 Eubacteriales bacterium | reverse complement strand
AATCTGACGGCCGGCCGCCCTCAGCGCCTTTTGCACGGGGATTTTCATGAAGGCAACTTAATGTTCTCGGACAACGGCGAACTGTATGTAATCGATCTGTTCGATGAGGGCTTCGGCTTTTGCGGCGATCCGTGGTACGACTTCCGATTGCTTATCCGGACGGCCGGCACACGGTTTATACAAGGTCTGATAAGGGGTTATTTTAACGGGGAAGCGCCCGAAGCGTTTTGGGAGGTGCTTACTTATTATGTCGTCGCCTCCGCCCTTTGCGAAATCGTATGGCTGGCATACAACAAACCGGATGAACTGCCCGCAATATTGGAGCAAAACGAAAAAAACGCCCGGCTGCTCAGAGAGGGGCGCCTGCCGGCAAAACTATTGTATACCGGTGTATTCTGACCGCCCGCAGAACGATTAATATGCAGTATTTTAAATAGAGATTGGAGACGCCATATGCGGATTATAAACATGAATCAGGCAACCGGGGAACAGATTATCCAGGCGGCGCGGATACTGACCGACAGCATTCCGATAGGCTGGGCGACCCTTGAGGAGGCGCTGGGGGAAATTGAGGAACGCCTGATTCCGGGAAACACCCTGTTGGCTGCCGTGGAAAACGGGGTTGTGCTCGGCTGGGGCGGTATCCTCGCCCCGGTATACAACGGCAATGTCTTCGAACTGCATCCGCTGGCCGTTCGCAGTGACAGGCGCAATGAAGGTATAGGCAGAGCCGTCGTATCCGCCCTGGAGGACAAAGCGAGAAGGCAGGGCGGTCTGACAATACACCTGGGCGCTGACGACGAAAAGGACGGCGGAGAGACATCCCTGGCAAACTGCGATCTGTATGACGATCTGCCCGGTAAACTGAATGATTTTACTCCCGGCACCCATCAGTCCGGGTTTTATCTCAAAATGGGCTATAAGATTATTGGGGTAATGCCGGACGCCAACGGCAGGGGAAAACCCGATATATTTTTCGGCAAACGCCTTTGACTAGGTACCACAAAAGGTTTTGTAGCCGCAGGAGGACGGGTCGGGCTGCGCGTATGCGGTCTGTTCCCGTGTGTGGGCGAACGGGCTGACAAGCGCCGCCAGCAATCTGTCGGTTACGCTGTAATCCGCGTTGTTGACGGCGGTGTCCAAAGCCTTCTCAACCCTGTGATTGCGCGGTATCAGAGCGGGATTCGCGTTTTTCATGGTCGGGAATGACCTGTCCCGGGCAGACCATTTTTTATGCCATACCAAAAACTCCGGTTTTGTATAAAGTTCGGCGCCTTCGAGGCTGTCAAAGGTCAGCGCTAGGAAGGTATTCGTATAATCCGCTTTATTATTGTACATGAGCAGCAGCAGTTCGCGTATAAGTTCCGCGTCGCCGGGTTCATCGTTTGTCAGCCCCAGTTTGGCTTTCATGCCCGCATGCCAATATTTTTGATACAACGTGTGAAACTCCGAGACCTTTGTACGGGCCAGAGCTTCAGCACGGCCGCTGTCCCTGTTCAGCAGCGGTATGAGGGTCTCGGCGAAGCGCGTGAGATTCCAGGCGCCGATATTCGGCTGATTGCCGTAGGCGTAACGGCCGTAGCGGTCAATGGAGCTGAATACCGTCTGCGGATCGTAGGTATCCATGAAGGCGCAGGGACCGTAATCGATGGTCTCTCCGCAGAGCGCCATGTTGTCGGTGTTCATTACGCCGTGAATAAAACCGACGAGCTGCCATCCGGCGATAAGCCGCGCCTGACGGCGGACGACCTCCTCCAATAAAAACACATACGGGTTTTCCGCGTTTAGATATCCGTCAAAGTGTCTGTCCAGGGTATAATCAGCCAGCGCCCTGAGGTCACCGGATTCGCCGTACCTTGCCGCGTATTCAAATGTGCCCACGCGTATATGGCTTGACGCCACCCGGGTCAGTATCGCTCCGGGCAGAACGGTATCGCGATATACCGGCTCACCGGTAGTCACCACCGCAAGACTGCGGGTTGTGGCGATACCCAGACCATGCATCGCTTCGCTGATGATATATTCCCGCAGCATGGGACCCAGCGCCGCCCTGCCGTCCCCGCCCCTTGAAAAGGGCGTTCTGCCCGAGCCCTTGAGCTGGATATCAAATCGCTCGCCGCCGGGTGTGAGCTGCTCCCCGATCAGTATAGCCCTGCCGTCTCCCAGCATGGTGAAATAACCGAACTGATGCCCGGCATATGCCTGAGCCATCGGCCGCGAAGAATCGGGCAGCCGGTTTCCCGACAATACCCCGGCGCTGAGCAGCCCGGCGTCCAGACCGAGAGAGCGTGCCAGTTCGGTATTGAGTTTTATAAGTTCGGGGCTTTTAACCGGAGAGGGGTTATGATTTACCCAAAAAATCTCCGGCAGCCGCGTGTAGCTGTTGTCAAGGTTCCATCCTGTTTTGTCTGTAATTATTCCCGTCATTACGATACCAATTCCGTTATTGTTTTATTGTCCGCCGCCGGGCGGATATTTTTATTTTACCCGATGAGACGTTTGTTATGTGCCGCGCGCGGAGTGGTATTTACTTGTATGGTTTTTTGCTTACTCGCTTTCGTATGTTTGAATCTGACCGCACAGCATGTCGAAAAAACCGAAACGGCTATAAAAGGGCTTCAATTTTTCCTCAAAAATCACGGAAATCATGTAAATATGCCTTTCCTTCAAAGCGGCAATCATCCTGTTCATCAGTTCGGTTCCGAATCCTTTTTTTCGGAAATCCGTGTGAACCATCAAATCCTGAATATAGGCATCGGTCACACCGTTTGAAACCGAATCGATATAGCCGACCAAAATGTTATCGTCATACAGCGCAATATGAAAATATGAAGTCATAAGGGGATTACGGTATGAATCTTCCATGCGGTTCCATCCGACATCCTCCCGCAGATTGGCGATGGCTTTAGCGGATACAGGTTGGTTTTCAATGTATTTTGTCAATTTAAATACACCTCGTTCGTGTTACGCGGCCGGAGCCGGCAGCTTTATAAATTAATTATATATTATTTTGATAACATGTCAATTAATTTTAGAAATATTGCTTGGAATGGCAAAAGTTATTGATTTATATCGGGAATTATTATATTATAAGCTTAAGAGCAATGGATTTATAAAATTGATAAAGGAGATATTTATGTACGAAAAGACAATAGCTCAAATCCGGGCGAAAAAGCCCAAAATTGCTATTTGCTATGACTTTGATAAAACCCTCTCTCCGGATGACATGCAGGCATTCACATTGATACCTTCCTTTGAAATTGAAAAAAATATATTCTGGAGCGAATCAGACGCGCTGGCTAAGGAAAATCTCATGGACAACAACCTGGCCTGGATGTATGAATTAATACGTCATTCCAACTATAAAGGCAAGTCGCTTCGCCGGGAGTATTTCAGACAGATCGGAACTGAAGTGCCCCTTTACAAAGGTGTTGATACATGGTTTGACCGCATGAACGCATACGCAGCTGGCAAAGAAATTGAACTGGAGCATTATATCATATCATCGGGGCTCAAGGAAATTATCGAAGGCAGCGCAATCTCGGATAAATTCAACAGGATTTACGCGTCGTCATATCTGTATTCCGCCGACGGCGTAGCTATATGGCCCGCGCAGGCCATTAACTATACCAACAAAACACAGTATATTTTCAGAATCGCCAAAGGATTCTTTGATGAATGGGATGAGCGGGTCAATGACAGCGTACCTGACGCGCAACTGAATATCCCATATGAAAATATAGTTTATATCGGGGACAGCGCTACCGATATTCCGTGTATGCGACTGGTGAAAAGCAAGGGCGGGTATTCAATCGGCGTATTTGACCCGGAAAAAAACGAGCGGAAAAAGGTTTATCAGTTATTGGGGGACGACAGGATCAACTATTACGCGCCCGCGGACTATTCGGCAGGGGGCGAACTTTCCTGCTTTATGCAGCAAATCATCGATGAAATCGCCGCCCGGGAAAAAATCAGAACCGAGCAGAAGATTTTGCACCTGAATGCCGACGCGTATAAGCTCTACAGAGAAACGGGTAAACTGCTGCTGAATTTTGAACCGGACGACGGCATGATTTCGCCGAATGAAAAAGCGGTGATAGAAGCGCAGCTCAAAGCAATGAAGTCTATGATTGAAGGCAATATAGATTGAAATAAGTGCGCCGATTGAAATAAGTGATAAAAATATTTTCAAAAAGCTTGCTTTTCCTACCGTTATATGATATAATATAATAGACGATAAAACATAGATGTTAATCTCGGATGGGACGATTAACCGATATTATGTGAAGGAAGCAAAGCATGAACGATACGCCTGTTCCGGACGGTATATCCGATGCGTTTATGACGGCGAATCTAGGGGTTGTCCAATACGCGATAGTCATGTGTATCCGGCGGCAGACTTCGCGCGCGCTGTCCGAATCCTTCCTGTCCCGGGAGACGGGTGTGAGCAAAAGGGGTATTCAGAGGGCGCTGAAAATCCTAATCAAAAAGAACATCATAACGGTGGTAAAAGAAGCGACCTTTACCTCCCCGCGGGAGATGGCGATTCAGTCCGACCATATCCTGTGGCGTGTAAAACACCCGGTCGCAGACGAACAATATTCTGCTCCCGGTGACGAATCCTGCGCCTCCCCCGGTGACGCATTTATCACCTCGCCTGATGACGAACCGGTCACCACACCCGGGGACAAATCGGTCACCCAAAGAAAGAAAACTAAAAAAAATATAAAGACATACTTGTGCGGATTTATTAAGCCGTTTGACAGAACGGAATTATTTACTAAACACAGACTGTTTTTTCACATCGAATTTATGGACAGTTCGTAGCTTTTACAGCGGCAGAGTATCGCGGTCATTGAAAATTTAATATCGGGTCCGGTAACGTGATACCTCTCCCCGGCGGTACAGGGGTACCGTTCCCCGAAGGTATTACAGTGCCGCTCGCCTGTGGTATTGTAATACCGGCCGGCAGGGGTACCCGGATACCGCCAACAAAGAAATAATAAATAAAATATAAAGACACACACGGGTGTCTTTTATAGCCGTTTGATTAAAGCAGTAAAAATATGGATTTTACGGCGAAAAAATCAATATTCATGTATTCGGTTGGTGAATGGGGATTTGACGTAACGGTATTTACAGTTTGCAGTCGCGATGTTATAATACGCATGTAATGAATATGAACGGAGTGATTAATATGCGGGAACCGGCGTGGGACTTTATAGAAGAGCTTAAAAAACCGCTGCATACGGCCAAACCTGTTTTCTGGCGGGAGAGGGCGGCGGGTGATAATGCACTGTCACTGGCGGACGGTATTTGTGTCCGTATGGACTTTGATGACCGGGACGGTGTTTTAGAGACGGCGCTGGCCGACTTCGAGCGCTTCTGCCGGGTGCTGGAGATAAACGCCCGGAATGAAAAGGCTGTAAGTTTGGTTATTGAGCGGACGGAGACCGGCTGTGGGGAGACCTTTCGGTTTATCGTACAGCCGGGAGGCATGACCCTGCAGGCGGCCGGACCGGAGGGTGTCCGACGGGGGCTGGTCTGTATCGAGGAGGGTATACTGGCTGCGGGGGCTCCGGTTTTGCCTTATCAGCGCATTGAGAAGCGGCCCTTTATCCGCACCCGCCTGTCCCGCTGCTTTTTCGGCCCCATCAAGCGTCCGCCGATGAACCGGGACGAACTGGAGGATGATGTGAACTATTATCCCGATGAATACCTTAACCGGCTGGCCCACGAGGGGGTCAACGCCCTGTGGCTGACCATTACCTTCAGGGACACCGTGCCGGTTACGGTGCTGCCGGGATTCGGACGCAGGGCCGATGTTCACCTGCCCAAACTGCGGGAGACGGTTAAGCGCTGCGCCCGCTACGGTATCCGTATCTTTGTCTTTTTCATCGAACCGACCGCCTTTATCGATGAGCGCGATCACAGCCGCTATGCGGATATCCGCCTGTATGAAAAGGATTACCCGGAGCTGATGGGCAGCAGGCAGGGAGGACTGACCTGTTTTTGCCCAAATTCGGACCTTGCCCGCAGCTTTCTTTATGAAGCGTCAAACAACCTCTTCAGCGAGGTGCCCGGACTGGGCGGTATGATTGACATCAGCGTCGGGGAGCGGCTGACCCACTGCGCCTCCGGATATTCCGATCACAATAACTGTCCCCGCTGCGCCGGACGGCAGCCATCGGAGGTGCTGGCCGATGTGCTGACATCGCTGCAGCGGGGTATGAGGGACGCCGACCCCGATGCCGAATTTATTTCCTGGCCCTATTCGCAGTATCTGCTCTGGGGAGCGGACGGTACGGCGGAAGCGGCGGGTAAAATGCCTGAATCGGTCATTCTGCAGCACAATTTCGAATCGTCCGGTCTGGTTGAACAACTGGGGCGTGTCCGCCGCGCCGATGACTATTGGCTGTCCTATACCGGTCCGAGCGAACTCTTCCGCAGAACCGCCCTTGAGGCGCAAAAAAACGATACGCGCATATTCGCAAAACTGCAGGTGGGCTGTTCCCATGAGGTTGCCTCGGTTACCCATGTCCCGGTCCCGGGTATCCTGTATGATAAATATAAGCGGATGCGTGAGCTGGGGGTAAGCGGCGCCATGCAGAGCTGGTATTTCGGCAACTATCCCTCCCTGATGACCCGGGCAGCCGGGCGCCTGTCCTTTGAACCGTGGAACGACAACAAGAGCGACTTTCTTTACCGGCTGGCGCTGCCCGACTGGGGACCATACAGCCGTGATGTTGCCCGGGCCTGGGAACTTTTCCAGGAGGCATACGCACGGTATCCCGTCTATCACGTCTTCGGTTATTACGCGCCGGTTCACGACGGACCGGTCTGGCCGCTGTATCTCAAACCGGTCAATCAGCCGCTTATCGCCAACTGGAAGTATATGCCCGAATTTCCCGTGCACGGTGACAGAATCGGCGAATGTCTGCAGGACGCCTTTAGCCTTGAGGAAGCGCTGCTGCTCACAAACCGCATGCGGCGTACCTGGCAGCAGGGGCTGAAAATACTTGAAAAGATAGAGCCCGCCTTTGAAGGGGACACCGACCGCCTGCGGGACATCAATACCGCCCGCGCGCTGGGTATATTATTTGCAAGCTGCTGCAACATCCTGAGGTTTTATCAGCTGCGGGAGGAAATGGCTGATCTGACCGGCGCTCCCGCCCTTGCCTGTCTGAGACAGCTGGAGGGGCTGATACATGCCGAAAAGAAAAACAGCCGCACGCTTGCCGAATGCTGTATGACCGACCCGGCACTGGGTTTCAATTCCGAGCATGAGGGTTTTCGCTTCTATCCCGAAAAGCTCAGCGCCCGAATCGGCCGGCTGGAAGAGGTTCTCGATACCGACCTGCCCCAAACGGAGGAAAGGCTGCGTCAGGGTCTGCTGCCTTTCCCCGTATATACCGGGCAGGAACCGGACCGTCCGGTTTATGTCTGCCGTCCGGAATCCGGCGTGTCACAGCCCGGGGAGCAGACCGCCAAAGGAATGAACGGGCATTTCAGTGTAAGCTATACCGATGAATCGATTATATGGCGGGTCGGTTTTTCGGGAAAGGCGCAGCCCTTCGAGCTGCACCTCATGTCCCGCAGACTCTGGCCGGAGCGGGTATATCGCTTTGACCCGCGAAAGGGCAGCACAACGTTAAAGATTACCGACACGCTGCGGCCGCCGCAGATTATTGGACAGCTGCCGACAAAGGTGACCGATGAGGGTACGGTTGAGGTTAGGCTGCCGTTTACCGAGATTGAACGGCCCGCCGCCCATCGTTTCAATCCGCTGCGCTTCAACATAATAATCGACGGCGGATGGGTAAACCGCCCCGTCGTTGGTCATCGGCTGGCCCAGAGTTCGCTTAACCCCGACCGGTACGGCTGGCTGCAATTCGCCGATTGACGGGCAGCGGGGTGAACGCTTTGACAAGAGAGGAATTTAACAAAGCCGCGCTGCGTCTGCATGACTTTTGCGAATACCCGGCGGTGCGCTATAAAATCCTGTTTCATCTGCTGGACCGGGGGTATGACGACCCCGGGCTGACCGCTCTGCGCCCGGCCTTCCTCGAGAGCGATATTGTGGAGGAACTGTACCGGGAGCAGGACAGATACGGCGGCTGGGGTAAATTGTTATCAAAGGATTATTCGGCGAAGGACAGATTCCCCACATCGGCGACGGCAATCAGCCGATGCCTGTATATCGGTCTGACCATTGAGGACCGGGACATATTACTGTGCGCAAACGAATATCTGGAGGATTTTCTGAACGGCACCGCCCGGGAAAAATTCCGCGAATCAAACGAACGGGTCATCCCGTGGAACAGGGCAAGAATATGCGATATGATTGAAGCGATAAAGCCGGACAACCCGCTGTGCGACGCGGCATATACCGAATGGCTGTATATCGCCGTACGCGCCTTTGAGAGCGGCGAATATTCCTATGAACGGGAACGCCGGGCCCAGCATGAGGTGTTTTGGACGCGGGAGGACCGGCTGGTCCCCATGCAGACCGAATTGCTCCTAAAACGACGCGACCGGCTGCCCCCGGGACTGGAAAACGCCATGCTCCTTCATTACGGGGAACATGCCTATCGTCACGGCTATTTCTGGTGGGAAAGTCCGGCTGCCCTTCCGGAAAATTTTATATACAATAAAACGCGCCGGTGGTTTGCCACATTTAATTATATAAATCAGTTCCGCGGTTCGTCGCTCTATCTGGGGGATACCATAAACTGGCTGTCGGAAAACCAAAACGCCGACGGGCTATGGGACTGGGGCAGTCAGATAAAAGACCCCTGGGGTTATTTCGGCTATTTTTCGACCAACAGAAACCACCGTCATAACCGGATAGCGGACTGCACCATGGAAATCCTGAGCTTTCTCAAGAAATATATTGACAATAATTGTCCGGCATATTGACAAATGCCGGCAAGACCCGTATAATTGACCTGTATATAAGCTTTTTTTAAAATATTATGTGAGGTGAATGCAATGCGCAGATCAATGTTTCTGTCGGCAATCCTGTTTGTTGCGATTGTCATGACTCTGCCGCTTTACGCAAGCGGAGGTGATGTGAAAAAAGGCACTCCCGTTGTTAACGGCATTCTCGACGATATCTATCTGCAGTCTCACAGTTATGCAACCACCATTGAAAATCCTGTTTATACCGCGGGCGCCGAATATGCGGACGCCGCCGATACGGCTGCCGTCAGCTATTTTCTCTGGGACGATAACTATTTCTATGTCTGTACAACGGTCACGGACAGCACGCTGCTGTCGGTAGGCGCCGAAGCGCTCAACGCAGCCGATTATACGTGGCAAAACGATGTGTGCGAGATGTGGTGGAATGTGGGCGGAATTGAATCTCTCGTTAACCTGGACGCATTCGGGCACAGGATTACGGGCTCACCAACGGTCACCGGTGAGGAGGGTTATATCGGACAGGCGACAAGGAACGGCAATTCCTACACAGTGGAATTTGCGTATCCCAACGCCAATAAAGCGGGGGACATCTTCAACTACAGTACACAGATCAATAACATATTGGTCGCGGACGCCTCCCAAATCGTCTGTATAGGCGCGCAGAAAGCTCCCTATGAATTCAAGCTCAGCGCCGAAGAGGTCACATATCCCGAACCCGAAACGGAGGCGCCGGTTATCGAATCACCCGCCGAGGCGCCAAAAACCGAGGCACCGGCGGCGCAGACCCTGGATATCGCTATGATAACGGTTGCCGCCATGGGCGCTGCGGCTTTGGCTTTCCTGAAAGCAAAGAAAAAGCAATAAAAATTAACGGGTAAAAGCAAATAATATAACGCAGCCGCGAAGCGTCTATTAT
>JAQVWU010000075.1 GCA_028709565.1 Eubacteriales bacterium | reverse complement strand
TTCCCGTGTTTCGGTTATAATAGCAATTATATAATTTTTTATGGCGTCGCTTACCTTTATGTCACTGACAGTAGCCGCTGCTTCAAGCAATTCTTCCTTGGTACACACGGAGGAGAGTGATATCATTGGACTTTCTTTAATATATTCATCGAGGATTTGTTTTTCGAATTCTTTTTCGGGATAACCGAGTGAAAGTTTCATAAAAAAACGGTCGATCTGCGCCTCCGGCAACGGGAATGTCCCCTGTGATTCAATCGGATTTTGTGTGGCTATTACAAAAAACGGCAGATCGAGTTTGTAGGTAACACCGTCTATGGTCGTTTGATATTCCTGCATGCTTTCGAGTAAAGCGGATTGTGTACGCGGGGTTGTTCGATTAATTTCGTCGGCGATGACTATGTTTGTAAATATCGGACCCTGCCTGAATACGAATTCACCGGACTTTTGGTTATAAAAATTTATGCCGCAGATATCCGATGGCAAAAGGTCCGGTGTAAACTGTATACGTTTACAATCGGATTCGATGGATTTAGCCAGTGCCTTAGCCAGGTTTGTTTTGCCTGTTCCGGGTATATCATCGAGCAGAACATGTCCGCCGCACAATAAAGCGCAGATAATGTACCTGATTTTTTGTTTTTTACCGAATATAACCTTTTCAATGTTTGAAGAAACAGCTCCGGCAATATGCGATATCTTTTCAAAATACATAATTAAATCTCCTGAATTTAGTCTTGTAGAATTGTGCGTCAGCATTTCCGGCAGAAAACGCTTTTTGACCGCGAATAAACGGAGGACGATACTATTTTGGGTAAATAAATGCATCTGTTATGCGGTTATGTGTTAATTTATGTTTTCGGCGTTTTAATACCGTTAGCCGAAATAGTATCACCGTGTTTAACAAAAATCATTGTTATAAATGCGGCAACAGAAAACAGAACTGCATAAGGAAATAATACTCTGTATTTTAGCGAAGTGTTTTCTATTAAAAAGCCTGAAAGAACCGGTGTCAGCGTCTGTGCGGCCATAGAAAAAGTATAATAATATCCTGTATATTTACCTACATCCGAGTTACTGCTCATTTCAACCACCATCGGATAAGAGTTTACATTTATCGCAGCCCAGCCTATACCTATAACAATCAGCATTATAAACATAAGTGAATTATATTCATTAGATATCGCCATTGTAATATAGGCAATTGTCATTAAAACAATTCCGGTCATTATTACTTTTTTTCTGCCTATTCTAACCGATATAAAACCTATAGGAACATAACTTAAAACAGCGGCTATTGTACCGACTAACAGACTTCCGGCGAAAGCTCCGCCGCTCCTTCCCCAAACATTCTGCACATAACGTGAATATGCTGTCGTTACGGCATTATACGCGGTAAACCATAAAAACACCGATATAAGCAACAGAATAAGACTTTTCAAAACGGGTTTTGACATTTTACGTGTTTCTGAAACAGTCTGATCGCTTAAATGCTCATGTGTGTTTTCTTCAGGAATTTGCGAAATCAGTTTATTTTCTCTTATAGTAAACAGCAATATCAATACCGACACTACCATTAAAAATATAACGGTCAGATAAACATTGAGATAATTATTATCTTCACCAACAGTCAGTTTTATCATAATAAGTGTATAAACACCGCCAAGGGCACCCATAAGATTGATAATGGCATTGGCTTTGGAACGCAAAGGCTTAGGTGTGAGATCAGGCATCAGGGCAACAGCGGGAGACCTGTATGTTCCCATAGCTAACAAAACCATGCCCAGTGAAACAAAAAATAACACAAAATTGTTTTGATTATTAGCTATTGGTATGAAAATCATAAAAATAACTGCTAATAAAGTACCGACTGCAATGAACGGCATACGGCGGCCAAGCGGAGATTTTATTTTATCGGAAAGAGCTCCAAACATGGGCAGCATAAATAAAGCGAGTATATTATCCAGAGCCATAATAAAACCTGTTATGGTTTCGCCCAATCCGAATGTATTTTCAAGCATCAGCGGGATCAGTCCGTCAAACAACTGCCAAAAGGCGCATATTGACATAAAAGCCAATCCGATTAAAATAATACGCCGATAATTTAGTTTCATGTGTTCCCCCGATAATAAGATTATTATATAAATTATAACATTAATATTACTGCAATACAAGTAAAAATATTGATAAAATATTGATAAAATATTTTAATTTGTCTTTTATTTAGGCTTGACAATCTTTTTGACAGATGGTATAATTAATTAAACGTTAAGACGGAGACGGTATATCAAAAACAGGTTTACAGAGAGTCCGAAAAGGTGCAAGCGGACAACCTGTCGATAATACAAATCACTCCCGAACGGCTGAACCGAATAATTAGGTTCTGACGATTAGCTGCGTTAAAGCGAGAGGTTCTCTGACCTCGTAAAGTGGGCTTGACAGCCAAATTCGGGTGGTACCGCGGAGCATTTTTTCCGTCCCTTTTTAGGGACTTTTTTTATTTATGATTCTTATTGTTTATTAATTTTATATAACTGAGGAGAAAGCAATGGAACAACAGATTATACAAATTGCAAAACGCATTAGTGAACTCCGTCGTATTGTTGGCAAATCACCGGAAGAAATGGCATCTGTTACAAACACTTCGGTTGAGTATTACCTTGATTCTGAGTCAGGTAAAAATGATTTTTCATTTACTTTTATCTACAGCTGCGCTCGTGCACTGGGTGTGGATATAACCGAATTAATCACCGGTGATAATGCAAAACTTTCGACATATTCCATAGTGAGACGTGGTGAAGGTGTCCCGCTCGAGAGACGCAAGGGATTCAACTACAACCATCTTGCCGCAAATTTTAAAGGCAGATCATCAGAACCGTTTTTCGTGACAGCTAAATATGACCCTGAAGCCGAGGGAAAAGCCATACCGCTGGCAATCCATGAAGGTGAAGAGTTCGATTATGTTGTGAGCGGTGTCCTAAAAATCGAGGTTGCCGGGCACATCGATACATTATATCCGGGAGATTCGATTTATTACAACAGTTCGGAACCTCATGGAATGATAGCCGTAGAAGGCCATGATTGCGAATTTTTGGCTATGATAACCGATATTCGCGGACATGCTGCCGAATATCATGGCCTGATTGAATCCAAGACTATAGAAAAAAAACAAATCAAAAAATATGGGGATTTTGTTGAATCAACCGAAAATGAAAATGGTGAATTAATATCAATAAGTTTTCCAAACAAAGAACGCTTTAACTTTGCATACGACGCGCTGGATATCATAGCTGCCGAAACACCTGATAAACAAGCGCTGCTGTATATTGATTGCGATAAAAACGAACGCTCCTTCTCTTTCAGCGATATTTCACGTCTGTCCGCCAAAGCAGCCAACTATTTCGAAGAGTCGGGTGTCCGCAGCGGTGACCGGGTTTTGGTTTTGGTTAAGCGTCATTGGCAATTCTGGATTATTGCAATGGCTTTATGCCGGATCGGCGCTATACTGATTCCCGCTACAAATATGCTGCTAAAAAAAGACCTGATATACAGGTTTAAAACAGGCGGAATAACGACTGTTATAGCAACAAGCGACGGTGACACGGCAGAACAGGTGGAACTTGCCGCTGAAGAATATCAGGGCATAAAGCATAAATTTACGGTTAAGCAAAAACGCAGCGGTTGGGATTTCTTTGATGATGAATATGAGAAATTCAGCAGTTCATATCCGCGTAAAGAGGACACACCCTGTGGCGAAGATAATATGCTGATGTATTTTTCATCAGGAACTACCGGAGAGCCTAAACTGGTTATGCACAGTCATACCTACCCTCTCGGCCATTTTGTAACGGCCAGGTATTGGCATGACATACGGGAAGGCGACCTCCATTTTACGATTTCCGATACCGGTTGGGGGAAAGCATTATGGGGTAAGCTGTATAGTCAATGGATGGCAGGCGGTTCTGTGTTTACCTATGATTTTGACAGATTCGATGCTTCAGATATACTGCCGATGTTTTCCAAATATAATATCACAACCTTCTGTGCTCCGCCGACTATGTTTAGAATGTTTATAAAAGAGGATCTGTCACTATATGACCTTTCGTCAATCAGATACGCTACAACCGCCGGAGAGGCTCTGAATCCCGAAGTTTTTAATAAACTTAATGCGGCGACGGGCATTAAGCTTATGGAGGGGTTCGGGCAAACCGAGACAACACTGACCATCGCGAATTTAAAAGGTTCGGAAATCAGACTTGGTTCAACGGGTAAACCCAACCCAATGTATAATATTGTTATTCTGGACAGCGAAGGCAAACCTGCCGAAACCGGTGAAACCGGTGAAATTTGTGTTTATACGGGTGATGAAAAACCTTGCGGATTGTTTTTAGGATATTACAGCGATTCGGAACAGGATAATATCGACACCGCTCAAACCGAATCGGTATGGTACGATAATTATTATCATACAGGAGATATGGCCTGGGCGGATGAAGATGGTTATATGTGGTATGTCGGGCGCAGTGATGATTTGATAAAGTCATCCGGTTACCGAATAGGGCCTTTTGAAATTGAAAGCGTTATTATGGAACTGCCGTATGTGCTTGAATGCGCGGTTACGGGTGTTCCTGACGAACTGCGCGGACAACTGGTAAAAGCAACAATTGTACCGATAAAAGGTGTCGAAGTCAGCGAATCATTGAAAAAAGAAATACAGGACTATGTTAAGACTCACACAGCTCCTTATAAATATCCCCGTATAGTAGAGTTTGTCGATTCTCTTCCGAAAACATTTAACGGAAAGATAAAACGCGGTGCCATTCGCAGCCAGGAAAGTCGGAAAAAATAAATTTTTGAGGAACTACACTCAAACGTTGTAACAAAGTGACCGGTTATGTAAAACACAATTGTTGATCATGACCGGTCACTTTCAGCTCTTAATTGTTTTTAATTTTTAGTGTTGATTAATCATTATATCTGTGTTAAAATAATGTTGTAAAATTCCAGAGTGATATATAAGTATTGTAAACGAACCGACAGCGAATCAAATTATATGAGGTGAAATAAGATGAAAACTTTAAAAGAGACTAACTGTCATATTACTCTTGCCGATAAGGGTTTTACCCGATATAAAATCGTTATCGCACGCAACGCTTCCCTTTCCATAATACACGCAGCCGAGGAACTGCGTGGTTTTCTAAACCGAATATCGGGTGCTTCATTTCAAATCGTCTACGATAATGTAATTCAAACGGAATACGAAATCATTATAGGTGATAATTCGCATATTCGGACTCTGAATCTGAATATTGACTTTGAAAATTTGGGTACCGATGGTTTTACCCTTCTCACCGCAGGCAAGACACTGGTGATAGCCGGCAGCGAAAAACGGGGGTGTCTGTATGGTGTTTACACATTTTTGGAAGATTATCTGGGATGTCGTTTTTTTACCGAGGATGTTATTGTAATCCCGCAAAGAAACGCGATTTCTTTGCCTGAAATCAATGATACACAAATACCGGTTCTTGAATACCGTGAGTCATATTTTAAGGATTATTGGGACGGAGATTTTTATGCGCGTCTAAAATGTAACGGTAATGCCGGCCGACTGACTGAAATGCACGGCTTTAAAATGGAATACTGTCATTTTGTTCACAGTTTCAATGCATTGGTACCGCCTGATAAGTATTTCGACAGTCATCCCGAATACTTTTCCGAGGTAAACGGTATCCGTATTAAAGACCGTACCCAGCTATGTCTTACAAATCCCGATGTGCTTGAAATAGCAAAAAATACCGTTCGCAAATGGATATTAAATAACCCCAATGCCGCCATAATTTCGGTTTCACAAAATGACTGGCATAATTACTGTACTTGCGAAAAATGCAGATCCGTTGATGAATACGAGGGCAGTCATGCGGGAACTCTGATAAGATTTGTTAACAGCATAGCTGAATCAATCGAAGACGAATTTCCCGCTATAGCCATAGACACTTTAGCTTATCAGTATACAAGGAAACCTCCGAAACACATACGCCCTAACAAAAACGTCATAATTCGTTTATGCTCTATCGAATGCTGCTTTTCACATCCTTTGGCTGATTGTGACAGCGATTTTAAAGCGGACCTTATCGGCTGGTCAAAAATATGCGAGAGGCTTCATGTGTGGGATTATGTTGTCAATTTTGCCCATACACTTTCGCCTTTTCCTAACTTCCATGTATTGCAGCCTAATATAAAGTTTTTTATCGAGCATAATGTGACGGGTATTTTTGAAGAAGGAAATAACTCCGACCGTGAAAGCGGCGAATTCAATGCTTTGAAACAATATATTATAGCAAAACTCTTATGGAATCCTGACTATGATGTAGATGCGGGTATAGCCGAATTCATGACCGCATATTACGGTATGGCTGCATACGAGATCAAACGATATTTTGATCTTATACACGATATGATTTCACCTGACATTCATATGCGTATATACGATTCCCCCCATACCGCCTATTTGTCCAAAGATATGCTTGACAAAGCGGATATTATATTTGACCGGGCTGAGCGATTGGCTGAAAATGAAACAATACTGGCCAGAGTACAAAAGCTGAGACTGTCGGTTCGTTATGTACGTATCGTTAACATTCCTATGGACGAAACAAATCGTTCCGCAATCGTCGAGGAATTTATTGAAGATGTGAGAAATTCCGGTGTTACCTCTTATCGTGAAGGGGGAAAACTTGAGCATACGGAACCTTTATTGAGGGACGGAAAAATCTGAAAAGCTTAGATATTTTATCGGATTTTATTAAATATTGTATAACTATATAAGAATGGCGGTGATTACCACCGCCTATTTTTATTGACCGTATTCATCGTATGCTTTCAGTATTTTGTCGTAATACTTAATTACTGGCTTTTTCTTTTTTTGCGTAAAATGAAGAAAAGTCCTTGGTTTGCGTATTGAAACCCAGTAAATTCTGCAAATAAAACGCCATGTCGTTCCAACCGTCATAAAGATACCCGAAATCAAACATGTATCCGGCAAGTATGAGATCAATCATTTCAGCGGATTCCTCATCCCGTGTAAATTTTGTTTTTAACGCAACATCATAATAAGCCGGTGTTATGGTGTTTATAACCTTCAGCGCTCATGGCTTCGGTAACAATGCCGACAAATTCGGGATCGTTGATTGTCAAAGGTATGGCAAACAGAGGTCCGTGCCCGTCAATCATAGTATAATAACCACTTTACGCCTCGTCCCATTTTGGATATGGCAAAAAACCATAATCATCTTCTATTTCTCGAAAATCTTTAATGGCGCTGGTAAACAAACCTGATGCCAAAACGGCGCGACTCTCATTGAATAAGCGAATACTTGCCTCATGCCATACCGCTCGGTGACGTTGTGTTAGGAGTGACATAAACTCCGGTCGTTTCAAAGTAAAGATCATACAGCTTTTCTACTATTCTTATTGTTTTTTCATTGTTTGTAACAATCTTGGGGTATCCGTCTGCATTTTTCTTTGTTATAAATTCCGAACGCATATGTCCAGGTAACACTGCCGCTGTAACAATTCGCAACCAAACCATAGAAGTCATCTTCATTTGCTTTACCGTCGCTGTTTAAATCACTGTAAATGTTTTTCACAAGAGATGTTGCATAATCAAAGGTCCATGTGCCGTTGCATACATTTTCATAGGGATATACCAGGTTGTAATCGGCAAACAGGTTTTTATTGAAATAATAGCAATATGTATAATCCAGCGCGTTGTATGACAGATTACCCAATGCAAAAAAGGTTTTTCCATCGATAGCCAGTTGTTCTTCCGCGCTTTGTATCCTCCAGAGTTTTGAAAAGTCAATATAAGGAATATCGTACCAGTTATAATAAAGACCGTTTGTAGCGGAAGTTCCGATATGAATCATATGTCCGATAGCCAAATCATATTCACCGCTGCCTGATGTTACACTTTTCTCAGCATGTTTGTTAAAGTAGCTTCATCCGATTCATTTACCGGTATAACGGTTATTTGTGTGTTAAATCGTTCCTCTGTCAGTTGATTGCGGGTAAAAATAGCGTCATTGATAACGTCACCTGTCATTTCAATTATATAAATATCGTCAATATGAGTATTGGAACAACCGTCCCGGGTAATGATTCTAAATTTTCGGTTATCATAATCTTTTTCCGGCAGATTATCAGGTATGGCTTTTCTTAATTCTTTATCCGACAATTCATCAGCTATTTCCGCCGATTCGGTCCCGGCTGGTAACACGGTATTACCGGTCTATACCGCACAGGACATAGCAGATAAAATAATTAATACTGACAATGCTGCTGTAATTGCTTTTTTTGACACAACATCACTCTTCCTTTCACGTTATTCATAAAGTATTATAAAGTTGGCTAAATGATTCTATCATATTAAAAATACTTTGTCAATAATCAATAACGTGTTGGACACCATGTTACATATCATGGTTACATATCACCTTATAACTAATTATAATGCCGGACTCATCTAGTCCAATATGCTGACTTAAATGGTTAATATAATGATAATAAATCAGGACATGTAATAATAAAAGCAAAGTAAACATATATTATACCAACCAAAAAACATAAGGTCGGTGTAACATATGATAATAATAAAGGGGGATTCCCGCGAACGTTGCGAGATATTAGGTGCGTATATAATCGACCATAAAGCGACGGTCAGAAGTACCGCGCGCCGATATGGGATAAGCAAATCGACGGTACATAAAGACGTTACCGAAAAACTGAAAAAAGCTAATCGGACTTTATATGATGATGTAAAAGCCATTCTGGAAATAAATAAAGCAGAACGTCATATACGCGGAGGCGAGGCAACGCGCGAGAAATATAGAAAAAGGAAATTAAACAAATAAACCGGCTGACACCGGTTTTTTTGTGTGCTCGGCATGAGCAATAACTTGGCGGTGGAAGTCCGCTACAGACTTGGCAGTAGGAACTGTTAGCCGAAGACAAGGGTGTCCATCGTGAGGTGGAATCCGGAGGAAGTCGGATGCGGAGGATGAGAGAAGTGCCACCGCGTGCAAAACCTCGGTCTGACGAACAGAAATTGCATATAAGGCGTATAAGAAACGGACGAGTCTGCGAAACAAGACAAAGTCCAATACTGCCCGAACGGAGTAGTATAATAAAAGTGCAGTCGACGATGTCCCAAACTCCGTAGAAATAGCTTAATCGCAGAATAGCTCCAAATATCTCATGATAGCTTCAATTTACGCAAATATGGTCTCAGAGAAATGTGAATTACGCTCTAATAGAACAGCAGTTAAGAAGAGATTGAATAATCATCCGTGTAAATGTTAATAAACTCCATATAAAGAAAAATGGAGGTTATCATAATGAAACAATCAAAAAACATTCTGACGGAAAAAGAAATGGAACTTGTGCAGATGTTAATGCAAGACTGCAAAAGTACGGGTGATATTCAATCTAAGCTGAAGCGGCTTTTTGCCGAAAAAATTGAACAAATGCTGGAAGCCGAAATTAGGCGGCTGCCTTAGCGTATTTCCGAGAAGTCGCTCCGGGGACAAACTAAGTTATTTCCACTCAATTTTTGACTGAACCCCTATATTGACAATTCCAAAAGATATATAGGGGTGAAATAATATTCACCCCCGTTTCTATAAATCCACTTCTATCTCTTTACCCAGATAAAATGAATATATGTATACAGCATGTACTGCTTTTCTTGTAATACGTTCACACGCGGATTTATAATAAAAAAGCTGCAGACGGTGACGATCGGCCAACATTTTTTCTGCAATTTCGGGTTTATCCCGTAAATCATAAGGAATATAATCTGTTTTATAATCAACGATTACAAGATTATTATTGTTGTTGAAGAAAAAGCAGTCGATTAC
>JAQVWU010000074.1 GCA_028709565.1 Eubacteriales bacterium | reverse complement strand
ACTGGCTCCCGAACTGGACGGGTCTATCGAATTATGCTCATATTTAAAAAAGCGCGGTATAGTTGCCTCAATCGGTCATACCGACGCGGTTTGTTCGGATGTAAAAAAGGCATTTAAAGAAGGCGGCTGCCGTCTAATGACCCACCTGTATTCGGCTATGTCAATGACACGCAGAATCGGTATAAATCGTTTCGGCGGAGCGGTCGAAGCCGCATATCTGCTGGATGATATGTATGTGGAAATAATTGCGGACGGCATTCATCTTCCGGAGGAATTGTTAAAGCTTATATATAAAATAAAAGGTGACAGCCGTATCGCATTGATTACCGACTCAATGCGCGGTTCGGGTATGGAACAGGGTTCGAAAGCTATGCTTGGCAGCCGTAAAAACGGCTTAATGGTTTTAATCGAAGACGGAGTGGCGAAACTGCCTGATCATACCGCTTTTGCCGGGAGTATTGCCACCGCTGACCGATTAATTAAAACAATGATAAATACTGCGGGCGTGAGTCTGCAGAGCGCGGTTAAAATGATGACAGCGGTACCGGCGCAAATTATGAATGTTTACGGAGAACGGGGAAGCCTGGACATCGGAAAATCAGCTGATGTAATAGTGTTCGATGAGGATATCAATGTCTTGATGACAGTGGTGGAAGGTGAAATCGTTCACAGGATTTTTTAAACGCGGTTTTGACGAAACACCTCATATGCCATTATTGAGGCTGCCGAAGCGGCAGACAGCGCCGATTTAAAAGGCCTGGCGTAATCAAGCTTCACAAATGTATCGGCAGTATCGCGAAGCGAACGTGAAATACCCCGCTTTTCGCCGCCGATAATTAAAAACACAGGGAAACGCAGGTCGCTTTCATAAACAGAAACTGCGTTTCTTTTTTCGGCACATATTATTTTATAACCCGCCTCCCTGAAAAGATTTATGGTCTCAGCATCGTCATATATATACATCGGAATCAACTCGGATGCTCCGGCTGAAGCGCGGCAGACTACGCCTGCCGCCCCCATCCAGTTGCGCGGAGATAATATTACACCGGCAGCTCCGGCGGCATAGACCGAACGCAGAGCGTAACCGAAGTTATAGGGGTCCTCTATGCCCTCAAGCATGATATAAAAGCTTCGGGGCAGTATATTTCCCGCAATCGGGGCAAAACCTCGCTCACCGCATAAAGCGATTATACCGCCGTGTGTATTTCCTGTGGTTTGGTTTTTTATAACATCGTGTTCTGCCGCTTCAATCGTAAAATTATGGGGTGCGGCTTTTGACTTTAAATAGTCAAGTTCCTGCCGTTTTGAAACGTTTTTCGTGATATCATATATAATTTTATATATAGGGCGGTCGTTTATTTTAGCTTCCCGCGCCTCTATGAGAGAGCGGATAGATATAAAACCCTCCAGAATATTTGAAGATGCAAATTTATCGGATTCTTTATCAGGCATTTTTTTATTCTCCGTCACGGTGTTTGATTATAAGCTTCGTTATAAAAGTAAATCTGGCTGTCAAATGGCTTGCTGTCGGTAATAACATGCTCGTATTCGCCGTTTGAGCATAATATGCTGCGCTTAACATTGTCACGCAGCATGTATTCGGTCATATGATACAACTCGTCTGCAATTGCTTTATCATATACGGGTGTCATTATTTCTATACGACGCATTGTGTTGCGGGTCATGAAATCGGCGGAACCGATATATACCCGCCTGTTTGAGCCGCGTCCGAATATAAATATCCGTGAGTGTTCCAAAAAACGCCCTACTATACTGTGAACCCTGATGTTGTCGGTTAAACCGGAAACCCCCGGCTGCAAACAACAGATTCCGCGGATAATGAGGTCAATATTGACGCCCGATTGAGACGCCAAAGCGAGTTCATCCATAATTTCTTTATCGGTCATACTGTTCATCTTAAAACAGATATAACCCTCTGTTCCCTTATCGGCTTCTTCACGTATAAGATTGATTACGGAACTTTTCAGATTATAGGGAGCGACCAGCAGATGTTTGTACCTGATCTGATCGAGACTGAGGGTTATACCCGTAAAGTAATTTACCGCGTCGATGCATATACCTGAATCGGAGGTTATGATTCCCACATCGGTGTAACTTCGCGCTGTTTTTTCATTATAATTGCCTGTTCCTATATGAACGGTATATTTGATATCATCATCTGTTTTACGTGTTATCAATGTGATCTTTGAGTGGATTTTCAACCCTTCGATACCGTATATTATGTTACAGCCCGCTTCCTCAAGCTGCCTTGACCAGTTTATGTTATTCGATTCGTCAAATCTTGCTTTAAGTTCAACGACCGCCGTAACTTCCTTACCGTTTTTCGCTGCTCGCCGCAGTAGATTAATCGCTTCGGAATTATTGGAAAGCCGATACAGTGTGATTTTTATACTTATTGTGTTTTCATCGTCGGCAGCTTCTTCCAGCATTTTTAAATACGGTTTTATACTGTAATACGGAAATGATAAAAAAATATCTTTTTTTTCCGCTTCTTCGGTCAACGATTTGAAGGGATTAAAGTCTCTTCTGTATTGCGGAATCAAAGGTGTATAGAAAAGTTCGGAATTGTTGCCGGATTCGGATTGCAAACGCTCCTCAAGTGCATACACATAACTCATATCAAGCGGGGTTTCCGAATACAAGCATTGAGATTGTTTAAGTGATAAACGTTCCGATAAGTATTTTATGGGTTTGTTGCTCTGCCGGTATACACCCGTATAAAATTCCAGGCGTATGGGGGCGAGTTTATCACGCTTTTTTATAATTAACTTAACAAAATCACGGTAGTCGATATCATCTTCGGAAAAATTATCTTCAACCTCGACATCGGCGTTGCGTGTTATCTTTATCGCCGACCTGGATTGTATCGTATAATTTTTAAATATATATCCGACATACTTTAGAATTACATCCTCAACCAGCAGATATGACCTTTTGTTATCCTCAGAGGGCAGGTATATTATACGCTCTATCATCGGCGATATGGGAACTATCCCATAGTTGTTCTTGTCGTTTTTCTTTAATGATACAAAGATATATATTTTTTTATTTTCAAGGTTAGGCAAAGGGTGTTTGGCGTCAATTATCTGGGGTGATAACAGCGGCAGAATTTCACGTTTATATAATTGCTTTACATACCGCGTTTCATCGGCGCTCAGGTCTTTTGTGTTACGATGACATATACCGTGTTCACATAATTCCGCTCGGACATTTTTAAAATATATATCACGCAGCCGGTAAAGCGGCTGCGTATCCCGGAAAATTGCTTCAAACTGTTCCTTTGATGACATCCCGGTTTTGTTATCCGGTACATCGTTAATCAAAAGCGAACGGTCATACATACTGCCGGCGCGAACCATAAAAAATTCATCGAAATTATAGGTGAATATCGATATGAATTTCATGCGTTCGAATTTCGGAACAGACGAAGACTGTGACTCCTCAAGAACCCGCTTATTAAATTTAATCCACGAGAGTTCTCTGTTGATATAAATATTCATAATTAATACCTGTCATTCGCTCATTACGTTTTTATATAAAAAGCCTTCGCGTATTCCTGTCGGAGAGATTATGATATTTTTGGTTCCGGCAAACCTTAAAATACGCAGACAGGAATAAATCCCCGGGATAAATGTATGCAGGCGGTCGGGTATAGTCCTCACAAGTGTTTTAATCACATCTTCGTCGCTTTTTTTTACATAGTCGAATACTGCTTTTAACTCACCGTATGTCATTGTGTGAACCGATTTATCTGCACCGTTGCCAAACAGCAGATAATGCATTTTGCCGGTTGCTCTCGCCGTTCCGCCGACGAGGTACGAGGTATCACCGTAATCCTTTAGCCAGCAAATCTCGGAAATTCGTTGATCGACATATGCCTTTATTCCGGCCATTTCGTCTTTCGACGGCAGAATGTTGCTGACGAATTTTTTATACAGCGAAAGACATCCGAAAGGCATGCTTATAGTCCGAACAGCCAAACCGTCGACAAAACCCAGAAGTTCGGTACTCGCGCCGCCGATGTCTATCATAAAGCCGTTTTTCAGATTATTGCCAAAAGTCAATTTCAAACCCTGAAAACCTAACAATGCCTCGCTTTCGCCGTTAATCAGCTCAATATTAATTCCGAGACGGTCATATATCGAAGCTAATACTTCGCTTTTATTAACGGCCGAACGCAGACTGGCTGCCGCAAAATAACAGCCTTTATCGCAATTTATATTTTCAATGATATTATTAAATTCGGATAACACTTCGGCAAGCTTATCTATACCTTCTTCGGATACGGTGCGTTTGTCTATATAATTAAATAATCCGGTGTTATTACATTCGGTTAATATACGTTTATATGAAAAAGGTTCGGTGCCATAAACATCGTATATATTCATTCTAACAGTATTTGAACCTATATCTATAATGGCGTATCGCATTTAAAGCTCTTTCTCCGGCTTTCGCCGGGTTAAATATACTATATTATAATCTATATTTACCGAAAATACAACACCTGATATGTAAAATACAATGATATATAACAATAAAATTAACAGGCATTATTGACAATATAAATATAAGTGTTAAAATATTAATACAAATAAAATGCGGACGGGGGAAACAGTTTGTTATGTTTAAAAATAAAATTGCTGTTGTGACCGGCGGCGCTCGGGGTATCGGAAAAACGATCTGTGAGCGATTTAAAAGTGAGGGCGCCGAAGTTTGTGTGGTAGACAAACTCCAAAATGAATATTTCACGGGAGATATTTCTGAGGAGAAAACGCTTTGTCTGTTTGCGGATAAAGTGATTGCCCAATATGGGAAAATCGATTTTTTAATCAATAATGCGTGTCTGTCGCTGGGAGGACTCGAAGACTGTAGTTATGATGATTTTAACTATGTTTTGCGAACGGGTATTACGGCACCTTTTATGCTGACAAAATTATTCATGAATAATTTTACTCCGGGCGCGTGTATAATTAACATATCCTCGAGCCGCGACAGGATGAGCCAGCCCAATACAGAAAGTTATTCATCCGCCAAGGGCGGTATATCGGCGTTGACCC
This sequence comes from Eubacteriales bacterium, assembly GCA_028709565.1. Taxonomy (GTDB): domain Bacteria; phylum Bacillota; class Clostridia; order Oscillospirales; family CAG-272; genus JAQVWU01. The sequence continues at coordinate 4,882 of JAQVWU010000074.1, read as the reverse complement.
ACGCGCTCGCCGTCTCATTGTCGGGCAAGGTCAGAGTTAATTCAATCTCACCCGGATGGATTGATACATCGGGCAGCGAATTTGAAAAAGCCGATAAAGCCCAGCATCCGGCCGGAAGAATCGGAAAACCGGAGGACATCGCGGAAACAGTGTTGTTCCTATGCAGCGAAAGGGCGGGATTTATTACAGGAGAAAACATAGCTGTTGACGGCGGCATGACCAAAATGATGATCTATCACAATGACTATGGCTGGAAGTATGAAGTAAAATGAATTATAGAGACAGATTTATACAAACCATTGCTCATAAACGTACCGACAGAGTGCCTGTCGATTTTTGCGGTACATCGCTGACCGACTGTCATCCTGCCGTATTGAAAAATTTAGCGGATTATTATTCAATTAATGCCGGCGATGACAATACGCTTACTGAGCAGCCGCAGCGATTATTTGACTGTGATTTCAGACGTGTCGGATGTCTCTTTGATCCGGGCGGTATATATTGCGATCACAGCAAATTGTCACAGGGTATATATGTTGACAGCTGGGGTGTTAAAAGAGAATTCCATGGCTTATATTGGGATATAACAAAAAGCCCTTTCACCGGTCTGAGTTTTGAAGATATTTCCGGTTTCCGATGGCCTGCGGTATCCGATATCGACAAAAAAACGATTTACAACCTGACCGAAAAGGCTAAACGGCTTTATTATGATACCGATTATGTGGTAGTCGGCGAGCATCCTGTTTATGGGTTCTTTGAACTTGGATGTTGGATGTTCGGATATGATGATTTTTTATACAGAATTATTGCCGAACCGGAAATAACCGATTGGTTTTTTGGAAAATACTATAGCTATGTGAAGGATATGAATGAGCTGTATTACGGGGCTATAGGCGATTTTATACATGTGACTACCGGGGGTGATGATTTCGGTATGCAGAACGGCCCTTTTATATCTCCGCATACTTTCGGAACATATATCAAACCCTGGTATATAAAGAGAATAAAAGACATGAAACAATATACGCAAGCAAAGTATTTCCACCATACCTGCGGGTCGGTCTACAGATTACTGGAAGATATTATTGATATGGGTGTGGATATATTAAATCCGATTCAACCCGGAGCCTTTGAAATGGAACCCGAAAGACTGAAGGGCAGATACGGAGATAGATTGACCTTTTGGGGGGGCATTGATGAACAGAACTTACTTTCTCATGGAACGCCCGAACAGGTTATATCTGAGGTGAAAAGGGTAATAAGCATTATGAACGCAGACGGCGGTTATATAATGTCCGCGTCTCATAATATCCAGCCGGATGTGCCGGTTGAAAATATCGCTGCAATGTTCTCCGCCGCTGTAGATTAACAGTGCCCTATTATTTCCGGGTTTAACAAACCCGGTTTTTTTATGCCTTGAGTAATAAACAGACAAAAACAATAATAAAATAGACTACGGTAATTTCTTTTTTTATTACGGGGGATATCATATGTCGGTGAAAACAAAAAAGAATAAGTTTATACCGGGCAGAAGTTTCTTCCTGATTACAACATGTATCATTACCGGCATTGCCATTATCGTTCGTCTGTTCGTTTTGCAAATTTTAAATTATGAATATTATCAGGAGATGGTTATAGATAATATCCAGGCGGAAACTGCGGTTTCGGCAGAACGCGGCATAATTTATGACCGCAATATGGTGAAAATCGCGGTAAATTATACCGTTTATCGGGTATACATATCACCCAGAGAAATTGTTGATGAAAACCAGGCTCAGTTAATAGCAAAAGGATTGTCGGAATTGCTTGGCGTGGATTATCAAACGGTTTATGAAAATACCCGGATGCAAAAATACGCCGACCGCAATATCAAGAAAAATGTCGAGGAAGAAGCTGCAGATCTGCTGAGGCTCTTTATTGCCGAAAACGGGCTTGAAAAACAAATACATCTTGAATCCACTACAAAACGCTATTATCCATACGGCAACCTCGCGTCTCACGTTCTGGGATTTGTCGGGACGGACGGCGGTTTGCTAGGCCTGGAACTGGAGTATAACAAATATTTAACCGGCATCCCCGGACGTTATGTAACGGCAAAAGACGCTTCGGGAAAAAGCCTCTTTGACAAATATGAAACCTATATTGAAACTCAGAACGGTTATAATCTGGTTACCACCCTGGATACCGTTATACAGCATATGCTGGAAAATGAACTCGAAAGGACTTTTATAGAAAGCAAGGCAAACAACAGGGTTACCGGGATTGTCATGGATGTCAATACCGGAGGCATATACGCGATGGCAACCTATCCCGATTTTGATGTAAATGAACCGTATATACTCGATTCGTATTCGCAGGAAAAACTGAACGCAATGAATCTGCCCGCGGACAGCGCGGAATATCAATCCGAGTATATGACATCCCTGTATAAAATGTGGAATAACAAAGCGGTATCATATCTGTATGAGCCGGGTTCCACATTTAAAGTCATTACGGCGGCTATGTCAATACAGGAAAAAGCCGTTTCCTGGAATGACGGCTTTCATTGTTCCGGGGTTCATATGGTTGCGGGTATACCGATTCACTGCCACCGGGTGCGGGGCCACGGGTCCATAAACTTTATGCAGGGACTGCAGCAGTCATGCAATCCGTGTATGATGATGACAACAGAACGTTTGGGCAGAGATTTGTTTTATAAATATTTCGAATTGTTTGGTTTCACGGAAAAAACGGGTATTGACCTGCCGGGAGAGGCAAGTCCTCTTTTCAGTTCGTTTGACAATTTCAAATCAGTCGAACTTGCCGTATATTCCTTCGGTCAAACCTTCAAGGTGACTGCCATGCAGCAGCTGACCGCCATTGCGGCTGTAGCGAACGGCGGTTATCTGGTGACCCCCCATGTGGTTTCAATGATTACCGATGATAAAGAAAATATTATTTATGCCCACGAAACCCAGGTCAAACGCCGTGTTATCAGTGAGGAGGTAGGCAGGCAGGTAAGCGATGTGCTGGAAAAAGGTGTATCTTCTGAAGGCGGCGCAAAGAACGCGTATGTACCGGGTTATAAAATCGCGGCTAAAACAGGCACATCGGAGGTACGTGATGTAAGAAACGAAGCGGGTCAGGCTAATCTGCGTATAGGATCATGTTTGGGTTATGCTCCGGCCGACAACCCTCAGATTGCGGTAATTATTATGGTTGATCAGCCGGGATCACAAATAATATACGGCAGTTACGTAGCCGCTCCGTATCTGGGTTCGTTTTTCAGTCAGGCGTTGCCGTATATGGGATTTGAACGCTCAGTCGGCGATGAAACCGGTTCCGTTGATATTGCGGTTACATTGCGCGATTATTCGGGATATAGTGTGAGCGATGTAATAACCGAATTAACGGACCGGGGTATGTTGTTTAAGGTAATAGGTGAAGGTGAAACGGTAACTTATCAAACCCCCGCGGGTGGCAGTTCAATAAATCAAAAGACCGGTAAGGTTATCATTTATACCGGTGAAAGCAAACCGGAAACCTTGATTGAAGTACCTAATGTAATCGGTAAATCGGCTTTTCAGGCGAACGCGGCGATTGTAAATGCTGGTCTCAATATTTTAGTTGACGGTTCGCTTAATGTTTCGGCAGGGAGCGGAGCGACCGTCATTAATCAAACCCCGTCAGCAGGCATCGCTGTAGAAATCGGAACGGTCGTTTCGGTTACATTGCGCCACGTGGGAGACACGGATAACTAAACATCAATGCCGGTAAATCATTCATTCAGCAATTTACTGACCTGATAATTATTAACATTTATTTGCCAGATTTTTAAACTTTAAAATTTTGTGGTTTTAGCTTATAATATAATAAATAACATCAGTCGGCAAGCACTGAATTAACAGGAGTGATTTTATGGACTTGATATTAATTGACAGCACAAAACTTAAAATTATGCTGTCTGCAAACGACATGTCGAAATATTCACTGACATGTGACAATATTGAATATGATAACACGGAGTCCAGACGTGCGTTCTGGGATATACTTCGTGTCGCCAAACTGAAAACCGGATTCGACGCGGCTAATAACCGTGTTTTCATACAGGTATATCCTTCCAAAGACGGCGGATGTGAAATGTACATAACGAAGATCAATAACGATGATGATGATGACGGTTTATATTATGATGATAATATGACGATACAGGAAAAAACTCATCTTAAAAAGGATTCGGTAAATACCGAGCGCGGAAGCTTCGATATTTACAGTTTTAATGAATTCTCATGGCTGCTTGAAGGGTGCCGTCACCTTAAACTGAGCGGTTATAACAATGAGAGCAGGTTATGGGTTGATGACAACAGTCACCGTTATTATCTCGCCGTTAAAAGCGCAAAAAAACGTTATTATAGATGTCTTGATGAATACGGTATAAAACATTCCGCTCCTGTGACATATACATATATAAACGAACACTGCCGCTGTATTATAACAGACGAAGCGATAGAAAAACTCAGTATACTGGTCTGACTCAGTAAAAAAAAGGGGTAATAATAAAGCAAAAAGCTTTATTATTACCCATGTTTTATTTAGACGGCGTTAACGATCGCAGCAACAAACAAGGAAAATAACCGCAATAATTAAAATAATCCACCAATTATTATTTTCGCTGCTGCCGCATTCTGAATGTCTTGTTTCGTATTGTCCCATTATAAAATCTCCTTTATTCTTATAAACTCATTTGTCTGAAAACGCAATGTAAGCTGCGAAGCGATATATATCGCTTTAATATATACTATGCGCGGCTTTCATATTTTGTTAATCACATGATGACACACTTGATTATATCCGAAAGAAATAAATATGGGATAAATATTATTGCAAGATCGGAAGAGCGTCG
>JAQVWU010000073.1 GCA_028709565.1 Eubacteriales bacterium | reverse complement strand
CGTGTATGATGCCCAGAACGGTATAGCATTCCAGTTCGGTTTTGACGATGACGCGCAGCGCGTAAAAGTCGTAAATCTCATCGAAACTCTTGTTCTGTTCATACATCTTGCGGTATATGCTGTATACCGACTTTACCCGGCCTTCAAGGCTGTAAGGGAGTTCCGAATCGGTCAGTTTGTTTGAGACGAGTCTGCGCGCGTTGTCTATAAAGATCCGGCTCTGCCCGTATTTCTTTTCGATATCCGATTTCACCTCGGCATATCCTATCGGGTCCAGATATCCCAAAGCGAGATTTTCAAGCTCCTGTTTCATGCGCTGCATACCGAGCCGGTGAGCCAGGGGCGCGTAAACCTGCATGGTTTCCAGGGCTGTAATGCGCCGTTTATCCTCGGGTTTGACATCCAGCGTGCGCATATTGTGCAGACGGTCACAGAGTTTAATGAAGATTACGCGTATGTCCCGGGACATGGCAAGAAACATCTTGCGCAGATTCTCCATATGCTCTTCTTCTTTGTCCTCAAATGGAATTTTTACCAGCTTGGTAAGCCCGTCGACAAGCAGAGCCACATCCGGCCCGAAAGCGCTGCGGATATCACCGCATTCAACCTTCGCGCCGCAATCTTCTATGGTATCATGCAGCAGGGCGGCGCAAATGGAATCGGTGTCCAGTTCCAGACCCGCCATTATTTCGGCCACCGCCACCGGATGGGATATATATTCCTCACCGCTTACCCGGTATTGACCCTCATGAAGCCGTTTGGCAAACAGAAACGCCTTTTTTATTTTTTCCGTATCATAATGCTTGCCCGTTTTCTCGAGCATAAGCAGCAGTTTAGCTATAGCTTCATAATTTTGGCCGGTATTTTGATCGGTATTTTGATCCATAATTTTGATTCCCGTTGTCATCCGTCTGTTATTCCTCTATTTGTCCCTGCAGGGCGCGGTAAATACATGAACGCTCAAGATTTACCTTTTCCCCGATGTTGCTCATGGTAAATTTAAGCAGATCGTCCTCGATATACTCGGACAGGAAAATACCCGTTTCGTTAAAAATATCTATTATAATTTTTACTTTTATGTAATGCAATCCGCCTGAACACTTATAACAGATCTCGTTTACGCTTATTATGGCATTGCCCCGTCTGACCTGATGCTTTATATAGAGATAAACCTTCGCAAAGTCGGCGCGCACGGGAATCACATCCTCTCCGCTCCCGAACCGGCCGCCCTCTTTTATCTCGTTATAACGGCTTTTGTTTGCCGCCAGTTCCCTGCGCTTTTCCTCGACCGGGCCGATGTCGCGTATAACAAGCTGTACCGACTGAACATTTTGATAATCGTTTATATCGAGATTAAAAACAACGTCCGCTCTGTCGCCGGGATACAGGTTGAGCGACTGAGGGTCGCAGCCGAAATATATGGCGTTGTAAAACGTTCCGTTCACCTTAAGCCTCAAACGGGTATGGCGGTTATTGCCAACCGGTGTAATTTCGGCAAGTGCGGCTCCGGTGACCGTAAATAACGGAGCCGGGTTTGCCGCGCCGTAGGGCTCGAGCAATCTCAGTTCCTTTGCCTGCCGCAGGGTGAGGTCGGCGGAGGTCAGCACAGCGTCAACCCGGACGGGCGGCGCTTCCTCCGGGGTCATGTTGGCGGCGGCATATGCGTTTATGCGTTGTCTGAAAGCGCCGAAGCTGCTACGTTCGACCGATAAACCGGCAGCCAGCTCATGCCCCCCGTATTTCAACAGCAAATCGGCGCATGCGCTCAGCGCCTCCACCAAATTTAAGCCTTTGACACTCCTGCCCGAACCTTTGCCGATATCCCCTTCAAAGGAGATCAACACACACGGGAGGGAAAAGCGTTCGGTTATGCGCGAGGCAACAATACCTATAACCCCGTGATGCCAGTTATCCCGGGCAAGCACAATCACACGGTCCTTTTTAAAATCGTGTTCCGCCTTTATCATCTCAAAGGCTTCGCCGATTATTTTCTGTTCCTGAGCCTGACGTTCGCTGTTGGCTTCACATAATTCTTTCGCAATCCGCTGGGCCTGGTGATACGAATCGGTCAGAAAAAGTTCGGCCGCGGTCGACGCGTCGGCAATGCGTCCCGCCGCGTTAAGCCGGGGCGCTATAACAAAACCCACAAGGGACGAATCGACACGTCGTACCTGATTGCCCCGGGAAGCCGTCTCCAGCAGCGCCCTGAGTCCGGGCCGCGGGTTTTGCTCCATCGCGCGCAGTCCGGTCCTTGCGATCAGGCGGTTTTCACCGACAAGGGGCATCACATCGGCTATTGTGCCGATTGCCGCCAGGTCGGAATAATCCCGAAGGAGTGTTTTCAGATATCCCTCTCCGCCCGGACCTTGCTCCAGCGCGCAGACCAGTTTGAATGCTACCCCTACCCCCGCCATATCTTTGAACGGATATTCGCAGTCCGGACGGCGCGGATTTATAACGGCTTCGGCCGCGGGAATACGGCTGTGACACTCGTGATGGTCGGTGATAATCATATCCATTCCCAGTTCGGAGGCATACCCGGTTTCCGAAAAAGCGGTTATACCCGTATCGACGGTTATTATCAGCCCGACCCCTTCAGCCGCGAAGGCTTCGATGGCCGCGTCGCTTACCCCGTATCCCTCGCCCGCGCGGCAGGGGATGTAATAACTGACATCCGCCCCCCTGGAACGCAGATACAGCAGCACAAGGCTGACCGAAGTAACGCCGTCCACATCATAATCCCCGTAAATCTTGATTTTTTCGTTGTTTTTCAGCGCCAAATGTATGCGGTTTACCGCCCGGTCCATATCACACAGCAAAAACGGGTCATAAAACACCGATTCATCCGGCAGCATGAAAGCGCGCGCCTCATCGGGTCCGGTATATCCGCGGTTATACAGCAGGGCGGCCGTAACCGGCAATATATCAAGCGCCGCCGCGATCTTGTCGATTTCGTCACGGTGTTCGGTCAGCGCGCCGGAAACCGTCCATTTGTTTTTATTTTCGGATTTTTCGGATTTATGGACTTTTTGAGACTTTTGGGACTTTGTCAATGTTTTATACCTCCTGTTCGTTTTATTCGCTCTGTTCGCTGTTATTGTCTTCCCGCAATATCTCCGTTATTGTTATATCGGGATTTCTTTTTATAAACCGGTTTAAAACGATACATGCCGCGGCAAAGACAAAAACAAACAGTAAAGTCGACAGTGTATATATTACGGCTCCCCCGTCGGGAAGCAGAGCGCTCAGGATATAAAAAAGAGCGAGGCCTGCCGCGATGGGCAGCACGAATACGGCGGCGGCATAGGCGATTATACGTGACGACGATGATTCCACCGATACCGTATCGCCGGGAAGGGCGCCTATATCATTTCGCGCCGTCGCCGTTACAATCTTTCCGCAGGCAAGACAGCTGCCGCTCCGGGCGCAGCCGGCACAGGCGGAAGGACGTTTGACTTCAACCGTCGCCGTTGCGCCCTGCGACGACGTAACCTTTGCGGTTTGTTTCATGATTTTCTCACCCCGGTTTATTGAACTTATCGGTATTTCTTTGCTCCGTATCTTTTCATGATTGCCAGCGCGCAGGCTATGCCGTCGGCGGCGGCGCTGGTAATACCTCCGGCATATCCGGCGCCCTCGCCCGCCGGATATATATTATTATATACCCCCGAATTGAAGCTTTCACTGCGCAGGATACGAAACGGAGCCGATGTCCGCGTTTCCACTCCGGTCAGTACCGCCCGCGGGTCGGAAAATCCCTTCAGCCGGCGCCCGAAGTCGGCAATGCCCGCCCTGAGCATATCACAGATGTCTTTGGGCAGCACCGCGTTGAGGTCGGCGAGGGTATAACGGTCTCCGCCCATATAAGAAGGCCGGACGGCGGTGGGTTCGGTACCCCGTCCGCCGCCGAGAAAGTCGCCCACCGTCTGGACCGGAGCCCTGAAATTGCCCCCTCCCGCGGCATACGCAGCCCGTTCCAGAGCGCGCTGGAATTCCACGGGCTTTTCGCATGCCACCGAAACGGCTATGGCGGCGTTGGCGTTTCGGCCGTCCCGCTTATGGCGGCTCATCCCGTTTGTAACCACACCCCCCTGTTCCGAAGCCGCCGCAACCACCTCGCCGCCCGGGCACATACAGAAGGTATAAACACCCCGCCCGTTTATTCGCTTTGACAGGGCGTATTCCGCGGGTCCGAGGACGGGGTTGCCGGCGGCCGACCCGTATGCGGCCTCGTCTATTGCCGATTGAAGATGCTCTATTCTCACACCCACCGAAAAGGGTTTGGCTATGATGTCAAAACCGTCGCGCCAAAGCATATCGTAGGTATCCCGGGCGCTGTGTCCGACGGCGAGCACCAGAACGCCGCACTCAATCTCACCCCCGTCGGTCAAAACGGCGCATGCCCGGTTGTTTTTATATCGTATACCCCGCATGACCGTATCATATCGTATCTCTCCGCCCCGTTTCTCTATATGCTCCGCAGCGTTTTTAACGACGGGAAAGAGCCTGTCGGTGCCGATATGGGGTTTTGAAGCGGTCATAATCTCATCCGGGGCCCCCAGTTCATGCAGCCGCTCCAGCACATACCGACAGCGGCTGTCGTTTATACGGGTGAGGAGTTTGCCGTCCGAGAAGGCGCCGGCGCCGCCGGCGCCGAACTGTATGTTCGTTTCGGTATCCAGAATGCCGGTACGGTAAAACCGCTCAACCGCCGCCAGCCGCTTTTCGGTATCGCCGCCGCGTTCAAGCACAATGGGGCGATAGCCGTATTCGGCCAGCAGCATGGCGCAAAACATGCCGCAGGGGCCGAAACCCGCAACCACCGGACGCCGGGACAGTTCCTCCTCCCCGAACACGGGTATAACGGGCTGCATTTCGCTTATCTCGGCGCCGGCCGCGGCGAGTTTTTCGCGGTCCAGGGAGGAGGCGGGCAGGGCTGTTTCCGCCATAACCGAACACACTATATTAATACGGTCCCGGTGCCGGGCGTCAACCGAGCGTTTATATAACGACGTCTTTATAATGTCTTTTTTCGACAGTATACCCCTGAGCCGGCGCGCCGCCTCTTCTTCCGCTTCCTGCAGCGGGGCGGAAAGGGGGATTATAATATTTTTGACTATTATCTGTGTTGATTGTGTCATCAGTTTATCCTGACCGACGTTTTATATTCACCGACCTCATATACCCAGGTCTTATAAAGACCGGTGATTTCTATATTAACCGCTACCGATGACGTCCCCGATACGTTTGAATAACCCGAGAGGTCCACGCTGGCCCTGACGCTGACATCCGATATATAGGGCAGGCTGGAGGAGGGGCCCCTCACCTTTACGGTAATAAACTCGTCGAGCAGTTCATAGCTGAGATTTTCGGGGTTTATAACGTTGAATTTTTCGATGACAATCTCCTTGGTATCGGTTCCGATATGCTCGATGCCGATTGTCGCCGTCTCGTAGCCGTATACGTTGATTACCCCCTCGGGCAATACTATAGCTTCAGAAATGTTGTCGGTGACAATCTTTTTTTCGTCGAGGGTGGTAATTATTATCTGATTGAAGGAATTTATTGTTTTGGGATCCCCCCTTACAAGCAGGGAACGCGGGGATATGGTGATTTTCACCGTCTCATCGTTAAAATAACCGTATTTGAATCCCACCTGCAGCGGAACGTTCCTCGTTATATAAACCGGCACGGTGACCTCCACCTCGGTGGTCAGCATTCTTATATACGGGTTTGTCACGTTGTTTCCCTCGGCGTCAACCGGCGTGAGGGTATCGGTGACGGTCACCGAGTTTGTGATATGCCCCAGTTTGAGGGACACCTGGGCGCTGACTATTTTATCCAGCACCCCGTCCGGACCTTCCACTTTAATCTCGCCTATATTGGGGGTGGGACTGCCCAGTTCGTAGCCGTTGTCAATCATATAGTTTACGACAACAACGGTTACGGGGACGGTTTTGGTCACCGTATTGTCCATATAGACGGAGATGCTGTCGGCCGATTTGCCCGTCAGCGAGACATTGCCCGGCATTGAGACATTGATGGACACGGTATGTCTGCCCGCGGTGTCCACGCTGCCCAGATCGGCGTAGGCTGCGATATCTTCGTTGGTCAGCTTATTGATTTCGCTCTTTTTGCCCTGAACGGTAATATCCACCGTATTGTCATAACCCGATATAACCGAAAATCCCGTTTCGTTTATAATATCTACCGGCACGGCCACAAATGTTCTGGTAAAGGTCGTGCTGTCGGTTGCCATGGCGTAGTACCATATAATAAACGCTATGACGACGGCAAGTATTTTAAGAGCAATATCGGGAATACGCGGTTCATTTGTCCTATACCCGTATTCGTCTTCATTTTCTTCTTTTGATATTTCAGGCTCGGCTTTTTTTTTCACAGGGTGTCCCCCCCTTTGCCGGTTTTTGTATCTTTCTTGGTAAAAACACGTCTGACCGTGGTACCCAGGTTATCGTCGTTTATGAGCATGGAAATAAGCTCCCGCCTGAGAGACATATAATCGTAGCTGCGGCGCAGTTTGCCCTCGTATGACATGGAAATAATACCGGTCTCCTCGGATACCACCAGCACGATGGCGTCGCTGTTTTCACTCATTCCGATAGCCGCCCTGTGACGCGTGCCCAGGTCTTTTATAATGTCGGTATTGACCGAAAGGGGCAGAAAACAGCCCGCGGCATATATGCGGGTCCCGCGTATGACAATGGCGCCGTCGTGCAGGGGCGCTTTATTGAAAAAAATATTTTTTATTAAAAATGGCGACATTTCGGCGTTTATCAGCGTACCGGTCTTTATAACATCGCCCAGTTTCGTGGAATTTTCGATGACCACCAGCGCCCCCGTTTTATCTTTGGACAGATCGAACAGCGCTTCGCACAGGTCATTGATCATACCTGTAATCGCCTGTGTATCCTTCTGTTCGGTTATGCTTTTGAGGTTGCGTATCGATTGACCGCCCAACTTTTCAAGGGCCGAGCGCAGTTCGGGCGCGAATACCACGATGAGCGCAATAAGTCCCACCTGGAAAACATTCTGAATCAGAAACTGCAGCGCCCTGAAATCCAGGATCTTTCCCACAGCCTCAAAAAACATCAGCACCACCACACCGGCGGCCAGTTTTCCGGCGCGCCGCTCGCGTATGAACTTTATAAGATAGTAAACAGCAACCGATACGATAAGAATATCGATTATATCGACTATTCGCATTGAGGTAATCTGTGAGATAAAGTTAATCCACAGGTCCGCAATGTACCCCTTTATCGTCTGCAAGGCCGTTTCCCCCTTATATGGTTTTACAGCGATTGCCGGCAGCCGTATGTATATGCCGGCGCATTTTATGATATCATAAAGAGCAGTTAATTTCAATTTGTTTCTGTAAATTTTATGTTTTATTTTGTATTTTATGATTTGCCAAAAAAATCAGTTAAATATAATAATTTTTAAATCATTCCAGAATTCTTAACATAAAGTCTTTTCAATTTCATACCGCTATGTTATAATAATATGGTTATTTGCAATTTATAATAAAATAACCCGATAACCGGAGAAACCACCGATATGATCCCGATCAATCCGAATAATCCGAATATTCCGTTTGTTCCGCGAAGCAAAAAAATTATTGTCACCGGACACTATGGCAGCGGCAAGACAAATGTAGCCGTCAATCTGGCGCTGGCCCTCAGGGCCGGCGGAAGCGGTGTCACCGTCGCCGACATGGATATAGTAAATCCCTATTTCCGCACCTCCGATTCGGCAGCCATGCTCACCGAAGCGGGGATAAAATGCGTTATCCCGCAATACGCGGGGACAAATGTCGACATGCCGGCGCTGCCCGCCGAGATATACTCCATGTTCGCAGATAAACTGTCCTACGGAATTTTCGATGTCGGGGGCGACGATTCGGGGGCGGCGGCGCTGGGTACGTACACCCGTCATTTTGAAGACATCGGATATGAGATGCTCTATGTCGTTTCCATGTACCGCCCGATAACCGCAAGTCCGCCGGACGCCGCCGCGCTGATGCGGGAGATTGAGTCCAAATCCCGTCTGCGCTGCACCGCCGTGGTCAACAACAGCAATATCGGCGCTCAAACCGACCGGGACAACTTTTTCGATTCATTTGATTACGCCGACGAGGTAAGCCGGCTGTGCGGACTGCCCCTCGCTTTTGATTCGGCCTGCGATACGTGGGAAAAACCGGGCAGAAACATATTTCATATGAAAAATATCACCAAAAAAATATACGAATATACGGAGGATAACAATGAACCGGGTCAGCTTTAAATCCGAACTGTGCAAGGGCTGCGGACTGTGTGTCTACGCGTGCCCGAAAAAAATACTTGAACTCGCCGAAGTCAAATTAAACGCCAAGGGATTCCATCCGGCGCAGATGATTGAGGGCGAAGACGATAAATGCATTGCCTGCGCCATGTGCGCCGTCATGTGCCCCGACTGTGTGATCAAAGTCGAAAAAGAAATAAAAGAAGCAAAAGAAGCAGAGAAATAAAAGAAGCAGAGAAGAAAAAGATGCCGATAAGAAAACGGTATAAATTTCTGTTTAATTTCTGTTTAAGATAAGGAGATTGATAAATACAATGTCGAAAGTATTAATGAAGGGCAATGAAGCGATAGCCGAAGCCGCCATACGCAGCGGCTGCCGCCATTATTTCGGTTATCCGATAACACCCCAGACCGAAATCGCCGAATATATGGCCAAGCGCATGCCCAGAGTCGGCGGTTTGTGCCTGCAGGCCGAAAGTGAAATTGCCGCGATAAATATGGTTATAGGCGCCGCCGCCGCCGGCAAGCGGGCCATGACCTCCTCTTCTTCGCCCGGCATCAGTTTAAAAGCCGAAGGGATAAGCTATCTTGTGGGCTGCGATCTGCCCTGTCTTATTCTCAACATACAGCGCGGCGGTCCCGGTCTGGGCGGCATCCAGCCCGCGCAGTCCGATTATTACCAGGCTACAAAGGCCATGGGACACGGTGACATGCATATTATAGTGCTCGCCCCCTCCTCCATTCAGGAAATGGCGTCGCTGACCGCCCGGGCATTCGACCTCGGTGACAAATACCGTCTGCCGGTTATGATTCTCGCTGACGGCGCCCTGGGACAGATGATGGAACCGGTTGATTTTGACAATGTCGGCGGCGGCGTATTGCCCGAAAAGCCATGGGCGGCAAGCGGTCATGAGGGCAAAAGAAAAAAGAATGTAATAAACTCCCTTTACATTGAACCTTCCGAACTGGAAAATGCCGTAATCGAACGTTATAAGCGCTACGCCGCAATAGAGACAAACGAAACCCTGTATGAAGAGTATATGACCGATGACGCCGAAATCTGTCTGGTTGCCTACGGCATTACCTCGCGTATCTGCAAGACAGCCGTTAACGCGGCGCGCAAAAATGGGATCAAAGCGGGATTGCTGCGTCCGATTACCCTGTGGCCATATCCGAAGGCCATTCTGGACAACCTGGCCGACAGGGTTGACCGCTTCCTTGTTGTGGAGCTGAACATGGGCCAGATGGTTGACGATGTGAAGATAGCCATAAACTGCAAAAAGCCGGTAGACTTTTTCGGCAGAACCGGCGGTATGATGCCCACCCCCGAAGATGTTTTGAAACAAATCCAAAAGGCAGCCGCAGGAGGATTAAAATAATGTATAAAGTTGTATTTGACCGCCCTAAATCGCTCAGTGATGTGCCCCTTTCCTATTGCCCGGGCTGCACTCACGGTATAGTACACCGCCTTGTCGCCGAAATCATCGACGAACTGGGGATTGAAGGCAGTACAATAGGCATCGCCCCTGTCGGGTGTTCGGTTTTCGCGTATAATTTTTTTGAATGCGATATGATACAGGCGGCGCACGGCCGGGCGCCGGCCGTGGCTACCGGTGTAAAACGCTCCCATCCGGATAAAGTAGTATTCACCTATCAGGGCGACGGTGACCTTGCCTCAATAGGAACGGCGGAAACGGTGCACATCGCCGCC
>JAQVWU010000072.1 GCA_028709565.1 Eubacteriales bacterium | reverse complement strand
ATCCTGTATGGCTTCGGTAAAGAGCGCGAAATGAATGCTCTCATAGGGCGTGCCGTCGGGCGCCGGGTAAACCATGAAGGCGTCCCCCGCGGGCACCCAGTACTGACCGTCGCTGACAAGATAGGGGTTGAGCAGCTGTTCGGAGCCGCAGCTGTAGTAGAAGTTGAAGCCCCACTGGAGGAATCCCTCGATGTTATATTTATAGAGCTGGGTGCCCAGGATGCGGTTGCGCGCCGACGGCATGGCGAGCATACGGTTGGAAACGTCGATTTGCTGACCGCAGCAGTAGTATGTCCACAGACCGGGGACCTGCGCCTCAAGGAAGGGCTCGATATGGTTGGTCGCGGGCACCGGATGCTCCACCGTACCGGTTTTATAGAACTCAAAATCGGACAGGGCGTCCATTATCTTATAATCCCGCAGCACATCGGCCACCACCGCCTTGGCTGCCCTGTAGCTCTCCAGATGGGCAAAGCCGGGTTCGTCGGATATGTGATAAACGGCGCGTTTGTCCGCGCCCAGTGCTTTTAGGTGGTCAATCAGCCGGGTCAGACAGTCACGCAGGAAGGCGCTGTATTCTTCGCCCGCGGCTTCGGTTTCCCAGCCGAAGATGCGCTTGTATTGGCCGTCGACCGTCGCCATGATCTTGGGCGCGTGAGCCGCCCCCCACTGGGTGAACAGATGCGACATTTCAAGGTATTCGATGCCGACCCGGTCGCACATGGCAATCCAGCGGTCCAGCTTTTCGTAGCCGTAGGAATATACGCCGTTGTCCAGCGACACGTCGATGAGCTGAACGGTAGGGCGCTCGCCGCCCACCGCCGTGTCCAGCGCCGGTGTGAAGATGGGGGTGAGGAGCATATTGATGCCGCCTTTTCGTGCCGAAACTGCAAAGGACTCGATAATCTCCCAATGGCGCTCGCTGAAAACGGGCACGTTATACCAGTCGGCCAGACAATCGCAGTGGAACCAGTGGGTCACTATGAGCTCCTGCTTGGGCAGGGAGGCGTCTATCACCTCAAACATAAAGGTCGCGGAATGTCCGGTATGGTCACCGTCATATATGGTCATGGTAATCGGATATACCCCGGCTGCCACCGTTTCGTCCGGTTCAACGCTGACCCATATCGAGGAGAGAATACCGTAACTCACGATAAAACGCCGCGGTTTGGTGTCGTCTATGGGGGTGAGCAGATCGGGAAACATACCCGGCTCGGCGCTGAGTATATTGTCGTCGTGATTGTTCGGATAAACCGGCATTCTCACCGGCACCTCGCTGACCTCACTGAGCCGTATAAAGGGCTTGAGGGGGGAGTCGACGGCGAAGCGGCATGTCTGATGATGGCCGGCGTGCGTATCGGCCGCGGTATAGGCGAACTGGAAGCTGAAACACTCGCCGCGCAGGGCGGAACCCTTTTTATATGCCGGTTTGGACGTTATATCCTCCCCGGAGAAACACTTTTCAAGCGAGGATAAGGGCTTTATGATTATGCTGTCTGTCATGATGACTTCCTTTCTTATTTGCTTATTAATTGCTTATTAATTGCTTATTAATTGCTTATTAATTGTTTTTTATTTGTTTTCAATCTGAATCCGATAATAAGTATAACGCTAAAACGCCGGCAAGTCAATATTAAACGCGCCTTTTTATCGGCCGGTAAATTGCCGTATAAAAATCATCACCGAAGGGAAAATATAATTGAGGTGATAATTATGCCGAAAGCAGGTATGCGCAGACCGGATCCGAAGGATCCCCACGGAACCGAGAGCAATCGCAAACTGCACATTCCCAGGAATGACGAAAAACCGGTCCCCGAGATACAGGGCAAGGCTAAAAGCGGTAAAAAGAAGGCCAATCCTATAGCAAATACCGGTAAAATCGAAAAATAAAAACAGGAAAAAGGCATCTGCAGATTGATCAATTTGCAGGTGCCTTTTATATGTTTTATTGCGTCCGGGTATCTGTCGTTTTACAGGCGATTATATCGACGCCGTCGAAGTTTGCCAGCGCGTCACCCATGCTGACCGGGGCGCTGACCCTGAGGGCGCGGATTACCGCCATGGCATCCGACAGCCGCCCCTTCGAGATGGGCTCAGCCGTCCTGACCGGCAGAAAGGATTCGGCCGCTCCGTCAATGCGCACGGTGGAGGTCAGCGTCCGCTGCGGATTTGTAATCTCGGTGTCGGCGTACTTTTTTCCGCGGGCGCAGGCGTTGTTCTTAACCCCGGTCACCCGGCCGTCATCGTCCACCTCAACCTCCATGCGGCAGCCGACCGGGCATACTATACAGGTCATGTTTCTTTTTTGCACAGTTCCACTCCTATAGAGACCGCGTTTTGCAGCTGCGCGGCTGTCTTCTCGGTTATTTCTATCTGTTCCATTTCGCCGGGGGTCACAATCCGTTTTTTGTAATCCCTGAGCCTGACGTTATTCGTAACGCCCTTTTCGCTGACCCCGGCGGTGAGTCTTACGGTCACGTCCCTGTATATCCCGCTGACCCTGAAGAACAGTTTGACCCCGGCTGCCGCGCCGCGCGCGATTTTGTGGGGCACGATATAGCGGATACCCTCCCCCGCCCGGGTCGGGATCATGCCGGCCGGGTCTTGCGCCCCCGGTCCGCGCAGGGCGTATGCGGCCGCCGACATGCCGGCGCGGTAGGCCTCCAGCGTGACATAGTCGGCCAGGTCATGGACCTGCAGGGCGTTGCCGCAGGCGAAGATGCCCTCAACCGAGGTCTCCATATCTTGATTTACGACGGCGCCTCCGGTAACCCGGTCGATTTCTATACCCGCCTCCCGGGTCAGTTCGTTCTCGGGAATCAGCCCCACCGACAGCAGCAGCGTGTCGCATTCGATATACCGCTCGGTGCCGGGTACGGGGCGCAGGTTTTCGTCCACCCGGGAGACCACTACCCCCTCCACCCTTTCGCGCCCGCGGATCTCGGTGACGGTGTGGGACAGCAGCAGCGGTATGCCGAAATCGTCCAGACACTGGGCTATATTGCGGGCGAGTCCGCCGGAATAGGGCATAATCTCGCATACGCAGCGCACCTCGGCCCCTTCAAGGGTCATACGCCGCGCCATTATAAGTCCGATGTCGCCGGAACCCAGGATAACAACCCTGTTTCCCGGCATATAGCCGTCGATATTTACATAATGCTGGGCCGTGCCCGCCGAAAATATGCCGGCGGGTCTGCTGCCGGGTATGTTCAGCGCCCCCCGGGTGCGTTCGCGGCAGCCCATGGCAAGCACGACGGCGCCGGCGGCGATACGCCCGAAACCCAGCCGGGGCGATATGAAGGTCACCGTCCGGTCGGGCGAAACGGACAACACCATACTGTCGGTGACATAACCGATTTTTTTAGCTTTTATTTCGTCGATAAAACGCTGGGCATATTCGGGTCCGGTCAGCTCTTCGCCGAAGAGGTGCAGCCCGAAGCCCGCGTGTACGCACTGATTCAGAATGCCGCCCAGTTCGCGGTCGCGCTCTATAATAAGTATCTCGCCGGGAGGGATGCCGCCGCGGTTTGCCTCCAGCGCCGCCGCGAGCCCCGCGGGACCGCCTCCGATTATCACGACCTTTTTTTCGATATTATTATAACTTTTTATATTATTGTCCGGTTTATCCGTATTTTTTGACTCCGTCAGATTGTCACCGCTCATCTCTGTCCTCCCGTGAGAATATACGAAGCCCCGCCGTTCTTCGTGATGTCTTCCATACCGATACCCAGTTCGCGAGACAATATCGCCGCCACCCTGGAGGAGCAGAATCCCCCCTGGCAGCGCCCCATACCGGCCCTGGTGCGGCGCTTGACCGCATCCAGCGACGAAGCGCCGGGTAAGCGGCGTATGGCGTCGACAATCTCACCCTCGGTTATACCCTCGCAGCGGCAGACAATCCTGCCGTAGGCGGGATTGTGTTCAATCAGTCTTTGCTTCGCGCCGTCGTCCAGTTCATCCATGCGTATCACGGGCGGGCGTTCGCCGGTAAAACCACAGCGCGCTTCGGCCTTCAGCCCCATGGCGAAGAGCAGTTCCAGGGCGCGGTCGGCGATGGCCGGAGAGGAGGCGAGACCGGGCGATTCGATGCCAGCCAGATGCAGCAGCCCCGGTACCGTGTCGGAAGCCTTAATATAAAAATCCCCGCTGTCCGGTGTGGAGCGTATCCCCGAAAAAGAGGTGATGACCGCCCTTGTGTTGAGGTTTTTGACCGTTCTCGCAGCGCCTTCGGTCAGTTCGGCAAGGCCGTCGGCGGTGGTTGCGGTGTCGTCGGGACTGTCCACAACATGGGAGTTCGGTCCTACGATCATATTGCCGTCAACCGTCGGGGTGAGCAGAATGCCCTTGCCCTTGTCGGTGGGCACCGAGAAGAGCGGGCGGCTGACCGTCCTGCCCTCGCTTTTATCCAGCAGCATATATTCGCCGCGGCGCGGTATGATGCGCACCGGGAAATTGTCCTCCCCCGCCATCAGGGCAATCTCCCTGACATGGGCGCCCGCGGCGTTAACCGCGCAGCGGGCCCTGAGCACCCTGCCGTCTTCGGCCGCGATATGAAAAACATCATCGTCTTTGACTATGCCGTTTACACTGAAGTCAAAGAAAAATTCGGTTCCCGCCGCCGCCGCGGCTTCGGCGGCGGCGATGCACAGGCCGTAGGGGCATACGATACCCGCACTCGGCGCCCACAGCGCCGCCACCGCGCTGTCGGCTATATTGGGCTCAAGGGCGCGCAGCCGGGCGGCATCGATCAGCTCCAGCCCGGGTACACCGTTTAATGTCCCCCGGTCGTACAGCGTCCGCAGCGCCGCCGTCTCCTCTTCGAAAAAAGCCGCGACCAGCGACCCGCAGGCCCTGTATTTCACTTTAAGCTTTTCACAGATATACGGCATTTGAGCGCAGCCCTTTACATTCATTTCGGCCTTCACGGTGTGGGGCACGGGGTCATATCCGGCGTGGACGATGGCCGAATTGGCGCGGGTGCTGCCCCTTGCCACATCGTCCCCCGCCTCCGCGACGGCGACCCGCAGATTATATCCCGCCAGTTTATACGCCGTCATACACCCCGTAATGCCGGCGCCTATAATTACTATGTCATACAATTCTTTTGCAATGTTTGCATTTTTTGTATTGTTTGCATTGTTTGGCAACTGCATAATACCTCCCGAAGTTTATCGCTTATAGTATTATACCCTTTTCCGACAGGTATTGCAATATTTTAATGCAGTAAAAAGCGATAAAATTTACAACTGCTATAAATTTATTGTTGTAATTTTTGATATGTTGTGATATAATCGATTATAAATTAATGATCTACGGAGGTATTGCGATTCTGATGAATGAAAATAACATCACGGCGATAATCGAAAACGAAGAAGAGATGAACCGTGCCTATGACATTGCGGCTTCGCTGGTAGAGGAAGTCGAAAAGGTAATTATCGGTAAGCATCACGAGGTTGTCATGCTTATCACCTCTCTGCTTGCCGGAGGCCATGTACTTATCGAAGACGTTCCCGGTGTCGGCAAGACAACACTTGCCGCAACCCTCGCCAAGGCTGCCGGGCTGTCCTTCAAACGCGCGCAGTTCACCCCCGACGTAATGGCCTCCGATATAACCGGATTTAACATATATAACCGTCAGACCGAGTCCTTCGATTTTAAAGAAGGTCTCGTTATGTGTAATATCCTGCTCGCCGACGAAATCAACCGCGCCTCCCCGAAAACCCAGTCGGCGCTGCTGGAATCGATGGAGGAGAACCGCGTCACCGTCGACGGCGTTTCCTATGACGTCCCCGACCCCTTCATGGTCATAGCGACGCAGAACCCCACCGGTTATGTGGGCACCTATCCGCTGCCCGAAGCCCAGCTGGACCGCTTCTGCATAAAGCTTTCGATGGGTTATCCCACCCTCAACGAGGAAATCGATATCATAAACTTCCGCAAAACCGAAAACCCGATGGATAACGTCAAACCCATTGTCAATAACGGCATTGTCCGGGAGTTAAGGGACATCTGCCAGTATATCCATGTTGAGGAGGAGATATACAAATATATAGTGCTCCTTGTGTCGGCTACGCGAAACCATGAAAGCCTCGCTCTGGGCGCCTCCCCCCGCTCCTCCCTCATGCTCATGCGCATGGCCCAGGCCTACGCCTTTATGCACCGGCGCAATTTTGTGCTGCCCGAGGACATCGCCGCCATATACCGCCATACCATCGCCCACCGGCTCATCCTCAAACAGGAAGCCAAACTCAGCCGTATAACGGCGGATACGCTGCTGCTGGACATCCTGCGCAAAACCGAGGTACCCTATAAAACAAAACGCCGTCCGGCCGATGATGAAAAAGCACGATGAATAAAACCGACACCGCTGTAAAGACCCGCAAAAAGCCGCCGAAAAAGACCGCAGAACCAATAAAAGCGGAAAAGATACGCTACCGTCCGCTGAAATATCGCAGGCGTTTTGCCCTTATGCCCAACTTCTGGATTTTTTGCGGCGTATGGGTATTCGCCCTGATTTTCACGCAGGCGCTGCGCTCCCCCCTTTCGTCGGTTCTGCTGCTTTTTGTCTCGGTGATACCCTATGTGAATCTGGCCTATGTTTTCGCGGCGCGCGCCGCCGTCAAGGTCAATATCGAAAACAGCAGCGCGGAAACCACCAAGTTTACACCGGCCGGCTTCAACGTTATGATATCAAACGATTCGAAGCTGCCCCTGCCCTTCGTTGAGGCCGATATTGTCGTACCCAACGAGACCAGCGTACGCTGTGTGGAACGCCGGCTGTATCTCGCCCTCTCCCCGGAGGGCATGTATGAAATCAAAGAGAAGGTCACCTTTTCATACCGCGGTCAGTATGACATCGGCGTTTCCAATATATTTGTCTATGATTTTTTCCGGCTCTTCCGCCTCAAAGCCGAGGAGCATCAGTACAGACCCATATTCGTGCTGCCCAGGCGCATGGTATTTGAACATCTGACCGAAAACGCCGCCTCCGATGTGAATACCGAATCGATGAAAAACATCCGCGGTATCGACCGCGCGGAGATGTCCGACATCCGCGCCTACCGGCGGGGAGACCATATGAAGACCATCCACTGGAAGCTGTCGTCAAAAACCCAGGAGATGCAGGTTAAAGAATACGCCATGAACTCGGGCAAGACGGTGTATATCTTCTGCGACCTGGCCGCTCACTACGATACCGAGTCGGACGACATCTATGCGGACGATATAAACGAATACGCTGCCGACGGGGTCATTGAGATCGCCATCGCCGCGGCGCTGCGGGAGGTACGGCAGGGCAACACCTGTAAACTCATATGGTATGACAGCCGCATCTCCGGCGGTACCCAGGTCTGTCATATGGATTCCCCCGAGGACCTGGACCGCGATTTCAAAACCTTCGCGACGGCCGAGCTGGCGTCAAAGGATAAATCCATGACCAAGCTCATAGCACTCATCAGCGAAACCCAGGGGGTAACCGTCCTGTTTATCACGCCGCTGCTGGACAGCGAGCTCATTGACGGCATGCGTGAGGCCGCGTCGCTGTTTAACAATATCAGCTCCTCGGGCGCCGTTGAATTATACTATTTCAATCCCGGCGAGCGCATAACCGACCATAAAGAAAAGGAGCGGCACAGGGAATACGCCGAATCATGCAAACTGCAGCTGCTCACCACCGGAGTCGCGGTGGCCGAAATCAAACTGTAATTACATTTAATTATATCCGACGAATATATGGAGATACGGATTTGAATAATACCGAAAGTATTAAGATAAATAAGCCAGGCAAAAAAGCAAAAACAATAAAGCCCCAGAAACCGGTTTATAACGAATTCGTCTGTTCCCCGGAACTGCAGAAAAACAAGCCGGCCGCCGTTGTTATCGGCTATATACTCCGCGCCGCCGTAATTTACATCGGCGTGCTCGGAATGATTTTATTTATATGCGACGCCTTTAAAATCCGGCTCAACGGATTCGCCCTGGCGGGAGCGATCGCGCTGATTGTCACCCTCTTTTGCGTGATGAGCATCAACAAAGCGTTGTTTTTCGGCGGTCTGGGTCTGTCGGCCGCGGGAGCGGCGCTGGCGGCCTATCTCACCGGCAATCCGGTGCAGTTCTTTATGAACAGTGTTGCCACCCTGTGGAATCATATGCTCGACCGCCTGGATTACGCCGGTTACCGTATCATGACCTCGCTCTACCTGCCGGTGGACAGCACCGTGATATTTACCGAAGCCGAAACTTATGCGTTTATGTTCTCCGCCGTTATTATGATAACGGTAATAATCGCCGCGGTATTTACCGCTTCCCTGATACGCCGCGTGCGTCTGATGCCGCTGCTGCTTGTCAGCGCGGTTGTTTTAACGGTAATCTTTACATACAACATCAGCTCCTCAAACTGGGGCTTTGCGCTGATACTGTCGGCTTTCTGCGGGATTATCCCCCTCAAGATGTATGACAGTCTGTACAACCGCAAAAAACCGGCAAACGATGCCCCTCGCCCGCCCAAAAAGAGCCTTAAAACATCGGCGATGGGCGGATATGTGGGCTCGGTGTCCATGGTCCTGTGCTTTCTCGTGCTGCTCATCCCCACGCTGACCGTCGATAAACAGTGGGAAAAGATAAGCTTTATCAACGATAAAATGGAGTTGGGCCGTGCCATCGTATCCTCGGTCATAATAGGCGACACACCGAACATCGACATGGGCTTTGTGGGCAATATGGACACCATGAACGCCCGCTCAACCTTTGCCGACGAGCGCACCTTCAACGGACGTGAGATGCTCAGGGTTTACGCTTCGTATAATATGCCCCTCTATCTGCGCAGCTGGGTAGCCTCCTCATATAACGACGATGAAAACACATGGAACGCCGTCTCCACCTCAAAGGCTTCCCAGTATACCTCGTGGTTCTATCCGGGCTTTACCCCCGAGGTAATCAACTACTACTTTTATAATCTGGTTAACCCCAGGCTGACCAACGTAAACAGCTTTACCTCATATTCCAATCATATCGAGGACGGTTTCATTACCGAAACCATCGATGTGGAAAACCTCAACTCCTCGGGCAATCTGCTCTTTACCGCCGCGGCCTACAATCCGGAGATAGGGCTCATGAACTTTATGTCCACCGACCGCAACGACCTGTACAGCGGTGAATGGAAATTCTACTACGAGGGTATTGTCACCACCGGATGGTTCAACTTCAACAAGAAATACCGCATGACCGCCTTTGTTCCCTCTTACCGCTATGAGGACTATGCGGCCCGGCTGGAGAACAATCTTCACTATCATTCGCTGATGAAATATTATATTCTTCAGACGGCGGATACCGACCTCACCCCCGCAAAGCAGCGGTCGGTCATCGATTCGGCAACCGAGATGCTCGAATATTACGATGTCAGCTATACCGAACCCACCGCCCTGGAGCGCTATTTCGACCTGTCCCCCGCCGAACGGGAAACCTTCGTCTACAATCATTTCACCCTGCCCGATTATTACGATAAATTCGTTTATGACGAATATACCGCCGTACCCGACAGCGAGGCGCTCAGAAATGTAACCTCCGAGATAACAAACAATATGGGACCGGTGACCTCGACCCATGAAGTGGTCATGTCGGTCATAGATTATCTCAAAGAAAACTGTGTGTATACCCTGAGCCCCCGGGAGCCGAGAAATGTCCGCATGTCGGCTCTTGACGTATTCCTCTCCGATACAAAAGAGGGATACTGCGTCCAGTTCGCCACCTCGGCGGCGATGATACTGCGGCAGCTGGGCATTCCCACCCGCTATGTGGAGGGATACCTGATAAACCGGCTGACCTATGACAAAACCCCCGAGCGTCTCGCCAAATACCAGACGGTCGTGCGTGATTACAACGCCCACGCGTGGATTGAGGTTTATATGGGGGCCGCCGGATGGAAGCTTTACGAGACCACCCCCGAATACTACAGCGATCTGTACGACCCCTATACCACCTCCTCGAGCAGCTCGGGTTATACCCCCATGCCCGAACCGGAGCGTCCGGAACCGATTATGGACGACGGTCCGCTCGATACAAAAAAACCGAAATTCATCCTCAACGCCGAAACGATATCGGTCATTCTCATAA
>JAQVWU010000071.1 GCA_028709565.1 Eubacteriales bacterium | reverse complement strand
CCTTTTTCAATGCGCGCTCCGGCGGGTCCTGTGATTTCCGGCGCCGGTAAAAAAAGATATTTGCGGCGACCGACGGACCGCACCCGGAAAGCCGCTGCCATTCGTCGGCATACCATTCCTGATGGCTGCCGCAATATTCAACGCCCGCGTCATCATCCCATACGGTCAGCAGATTTATGTCGGGCAGTGCAATTTTTTGCTCCATGTAACTTCGTAACTTCCTTTTGATTGGATTTAATTTGATTTATCCGGATTTGCTTATATTCCGTTATATTATTATTATATTCGCAAAAAGAAAAACAGTCAACACGATGTATGTTAAAGAGATAAGACAAATCATAAAAAACAAAGCCTGACTGTGGCAGATAATTCCGCAAAATAGTATAAAATATAATAAAATTGTTTACAACGCGACAAATGAAACAGTCCGATTCCGGGTCGGCGGCACGGAAGAGGAGGAAACCGGCGACGATGCCATTATTGTACATGAATGGTTTTCCGGCCGGAAGAAAGGTATTTTGTCTGACTTTGTGATCGGAACCATAGATCAGGTATTGATGGCAGGGCTCAAGCAAAAACATTTGGTATTGCGTCATTTGGGTCTGGTGAACAAAGTGGTGATATTGGATGAGTGCCATGCGTATGACGCCTATATGAACCGGTATTTGTATAAAGTTTTAAACTGGCTGGGCGCATATGAAGTGCCGGTGATTGTGCTTTCCGCAACGTTGCCGGGCAGTAAAAGAATGCAGCTCATTGAAGCATATTTAAATAGCGCGCCTGAACCGGAATATGACCCGTTGTTTGACAGGGAAATGGCACAGGCACCCCCGTTGCCTTCCTGGGCAAACACTCATGATTATCCGATTATAACATACACCGACGGCGGCAAAATATTCCGGGAGAAAATCGGCGGCAAACAGCGGTCAATTAAAGTTAAGTTGGATATCTTGCCTGAAGATGAACGGATTGTATCCGTTTTGGAACATTTGCTTTCGGAGGGCGGCTGCGCCGGCATAATTGTCAATACGGTTAAACGCGCGCAGCAAATTGCGTACAATCTCAGCCAAATATTCGGAAATGAATGTATCCTGCTTCTGCATTCAAGGTTCATTGCCGCGGATCGTGCGCAGAAAGAAAAAGAACTCTATGAAAAGCTGAGTGTCGGCGGTGAATGCCCGTATAGATATATTGCCGTCGGAACACAAATATTCGAGCAAAGCTGTGATTTGGATTTTGATGTTTTGATATCTGATATTTGTCCTATGGACCTGCTTATTCAGCGTATCGGGCGTTTGCACAGACATCGGCGCAGCAGACCGGTTAAACTGAAGGCGCCCAGGTGTTTCATTCTGGGCATGAATGACAGCGGATTCGACCGGGGCGCCGAAATTATTTACGGTAAATATCTTCTGATGAATACCCGGGCGCGGCTGCCTGATCAAATTACACTGCCGGATGATATTCCGCAATTGGTACAACAGGTATATGGCACCGGGGAATTATGTTTTTCACCGGAAATACAGGACGAATATGACGAAGCTAAAAAACTGCATGAAAAACGAATTTCGGAAAAAGAAGTTAAGGCACAGGATTTTCAAATATATAATCCGAATGTAGGAACGGGTAATCTGGTGGGCTGGCTGGACAGAAAAATATCAGATGATCCGTCCGGCAAACGCGGCGAAGCCACGGTACGTGATGTAGAGAATTCATTGGAGGTTATTGTCGTGCAGCGGCGGCATAACGCATATTATATGCTGCCCCGGTCCGGCAAACATTCAGACCAATATG
This sequence comes from Eubacteriales bacterium, assembly GCA_028709565.1. Lineage (GTDB taxonomy): Bacteria > Bacillota > Clostridia > Oscillospirales > CAG-272 > JAQVWU01. Next base: position 8,512 of record JAQVWU010000071.1, on the reverse strand, counting down.
ACCAATATGAACAATATAAAGAAAGAAAAATATCTACGGATACACCGCCGGCGGCGGAACTTGCACGCGAAATGGCAGCATGCAGTATACAGCTTCCTCATGAACTCTGCCGGAATATGGATAACACCATCGGTGAACTGGAGAAATTATCGTTAAAGGAACTGAGGGTGTGGCAGCAATCGTCCTGGCTAAAAGGGGAACTGTTTCTGGTGCTCGATGAACAATATTGTGCGGATCTTTGCGGTTATCAATTGCGGTACGATCAATATTACGGCATGTTTTCAAATAAAAACGATAAGGGGGATGAGGATGCAGGAGAAAGAATTTAACCTACTTTATGAGCCGTGGGTTTTGGTGCTTAATCTAAAAGGGGAAACAGAAGAGGTATCGCTTTTGACAGCTCTGGAACGCGCTCATGAATTTTCGAGACTTGCGGGGGAACTGCCAACTCAGGACGCGGCTATTCTGAGGCTGTTGCTGGCAGCGCTTTACGCAACCTTTACCAGAGTTGACGCACAGGGCAGCCGCAAAGCCATCAAGACAGCGCCTGAAGCACTGCTGCGCTGGAAAGACCTGTGGAATCTTAAGCGTTTTCCGTATGAACAGATTAAAATGCGTTTATGTCTTTATGAAGATTGTTTTTATCTTTTTCATCCGGAGCGGTCGTTTTATCAGGTGGCTTCGTTACATACGGCAAACGGAAAGCAGAATCCGGTTGCACAGATTATATCCGATGTTCCGAGCAGGGCGGAGCGGCGTTTTATCACTTTGAGAAGCGGGAAATATGCAGAGACCTTGACTTATGCCGAAGCTGCGCGATGGTTAATCTCAATGCAGGCATGGGATTATGCGGGTAAGAAGGCGTCTGTTATCGGGGGAAGCCCAAATGGCGGCGGAACGGGATGGCTGGGAAAAATCGGCGCGGTATTTCCTTCATCACGCACATTGTTTGAAACACTTATGTTGAATCTGGTTCTGCTTGACTCCGATGGCAGTCCTTTGCCATACGGCTCGCCAATATGGGAGCAAAATGAACCGCAAACCCCGAAGAAAGCTGAACGCCGTCCGGCCGGTTATTGCGAGTTGCTGACATGGCAGTCACGCCGGGCACGATTATTCACCGGTGAAAAAAACGGGAATGACCCTTCTTTGGTAACGGGTGTTTTGTATTCCTATGGCGATGTCTTCCAAACGGCAAATATGTTTATTGAACAAATGACGGGATGGCATAAAAGCACACAGGGCGAAAACAAAGATCAATTTATTCCCAACAGACATCAAAAGGAGCGAAGCCTGTGGCGTGACCTCGGCGCAATTCTGCCCCAGGCAACAAACAGCCAAAATGAAAACAATTTGACCCCGGGTGTCATCCAGTGGGTTGCTCTGCTCAGAGAAAACAAACTGATATCCGACGAAATAATACAGTTGTGTTCCGCAGGATTTCATTATGGCGCGATGGACGCGAAAGTTGAGGCGATGACGTCAGACACACTCTCAATAAATACCGGTTTATTCTCAAAGCTCGGTTCCGACTGGGTAACCCGAATAAACAACATTCTGCAAATGACCGACAATTGCATCAGGCAAATATCTTATCTCGCTGCCGATTTGGCTAAAGCCTGCGGGGACAGCGACAGTTTATATCATAAAGCCGGAGACGGTGCCGGCACGGCTGCAAAAGCCGAGTCCTACTTCCTGTTGGACATGCCTTTTCGAAAATGGCTTGCCGATATTGATCCTCAAAAAACGGACATAGACACGGCGGAACAAAGATGGAAGGATACCGTTAAAGGCGTTTTATTACGACTTGGGGAGGAAATGGTGCATCAATCGGGAGAAAAAGGCATCGTCGGATGCTGGGTTAAAGAAAGGCTTTATACCTCGCCGGGAGCTTTGTTGAAATTCCGCTCCAATATCAAACGAATAACAGAGAACGGAGGCTGATAATATGGCAACAAGCGAAAATCAGGCATATCAGGTTAAAAAAATAACTCAGGAGAAAGTCGGGCAATTATTAACGGACAGCCCCTGGAGCCGCGCTATGCTTGCCCGGCTGCGCAGAGGAATCGGCAAGCATCCGGGTGAGCTGCCGGAGTTGTTTGAAATACTGCTCAAAAACGTACCGGAAGAGCTTTTTGGTAAAGGAGATGAACCCGGTTATGTTTTGTCGGCGATTTATACAGCCTTAACACTCTTTGCGCTGCATCAGCAGGGCAAAGAACATCCTATGAGTGTCGGCGAAAAACCCGAGGATAAAATCGTCGGCAACTCGTTGGGGGCGGCTGTGGGATACATTGTAAAACAGGACAAAGACCGTGAACCTGCCATAAAAAGGCGTTTTGACGCGGTGATCACTGCCAACGAATTCACGGAGTTTGCGTATCACGCCCGCGGTCTGATCCAATTGCTCAAAGCCGGCGGTATTCCAATGGACTATCCCCGCTTTGCGGCCGACCTTTATTGGTATCAGTTTGATGATATAAGAAACAGCATACGACTGTGCTGGGGTCAGGACTATTATAAAATCGCACATCCAAATTCAAAACACACAAACGGAGGAATCGGTAATGAGCAATCTTAAAAATCGGGTTTTTGCGGATATTCATGTGATTCAATCTCTGCCGCCAAGCTGCGTTAACCGGGATGACACCGGCAGTCCCAAGACGGCGATATACGGCGGTATACGCCGCGCCAGGGTCTCCTCGCAATCATGGAAACATGCCGTACGTGAGATGTTCAAAGATGCTTTTGATGAGAGTGAACTGAGCGAACGAACAAAGAAAATAGTTGAAAAGGTTGCGGATCAAATTTCCGTTCTGAGCGGTATCAGTAAAGAAGAAGCCATTAAATCAGCCGAAAAAATCATCAATCAAGCAGGTGTCAGCACCAAGGATTCGGAAGCAAAAGCGCTCTTTTTTATGAGTAATAAACAAGCTGAAAACATGGCGCATATGGCGCTGAAGAATCCTCTCCCCGTCAAAAAAGAGGTACAGGAAGTGCTGAATGCGCAGGCGGGCGTTGAAATAGCGCTGTTCGGTCGTATGGTAGCGGATGATCCGGCCCTTAATACCGATGCTTCCGCTCAGGTAGCTCATGCGATTTCTACACACAGGGTTGAAAACGAATACGATTATTATACCGCAATGGACGACCGCACGCCAATAGACCAGTCGGGCGCCGGGATGATAGGCACCGTCGAATTTAATTCCTCTACTTTATATCGTTACGCGACGGTTGCGGTACATGATTTAAAGAAGAACCTTGATGATATCGGCGCAGCCTCGAGAGCCGTAAAAGAATTTGTGAATGCCTTTGTATGCTCAATGCCGACAGGCAAACAAAATGCTTTTGCCAACGGAACGCCTCCCTATGCGGTTATGGTTGCCTTACGCCGGGATCAGCCTGTGAACCTTGTAGGAGCATTTGAAACACCTGTTAAAGAAGGTCAGGGCGGTTATCTTAAAAAAACGGCCGAAACACTAAAACAATACACACAAACCGTTTATGATACTTTTTATGCAAAACCTGAACATGTTTTTATAACGGCAATGGACAACAGCCTTGACGGATTGGGGGAAGTGTCGGATTTTTCGGAATTGTTGAAAAAAACGGAACAAGCGGTGCACAGTATTTTGCAAAAGGATGAGGTATAAAGATGAGCACCTTATTACTGCGGCTGGCGTCCCCTCTGCAGTCATGGGGTGTCGGGAGCAAATTCGATACCCGTGATACAGCCAGAGAACCGACGAAAAGCGGAGTGATCGGCTTGCTCGCAGCGGCGCTGGGCCGGAGCCGGGAAGCTAATCTGGATGACCTGAAAGCGCTTAATTTTGCGGTACGCATTGATCAGCCCGGGTCGCTGCTGCGGGACTTTCATACCGCGCGTCAGGTGAAAGGTTCCACTTCATACGTTACGACAAGATATTATCTGGCTGACGCAATCTTTTTGGCCGGGCTGGAAGGAGAAGAAGAATTTTTGAGAAAACTGGAGATTGCGTTATTGAACCCGGTATTTCCATTGTTTTTGGGACGGCGTTCCTGCCCGCCTTCGGGACGGTTGGTACTGGGTCTGCGGAATCAGAAGCTTGAAGATGCCCTTCGCGCGGAACCCTGGCTGGCCAGCGATTGGTTTCGGAAAAGATCGAAAAAATCAATGATACAAGCGGATCATGTAAAATTAACAATCGTTTCGGACGCAAAGGCGGATGACCCGGGTGTGTTCCTGAGACAGGATTTGCCGGTTTCATTTGATCAGCAGTACCGTAAGTATAACTTCCGTACGGTCACCGATACCGTAGACGCGCTGTCTGTACAGATATCGCAGTATAATTCGGAGTTGACCACAGAACATGACGCGCTGTCGGGACTGGAGGATTGAGACATGTATCTGTCAAGAATCGCATTGAATACGCGCAGAAAAAATACGATGACCGCTCTGGCCTCGCCTGAGATATTACATGCCGCGGTAGAAGGCAGTTTCCCTCCCGATGAATCGGCGGAAAGGCGCAGCCTGTGGCGTATTGACCGGATGGATACCGCGCTTTATCTCCTTGTATTCAGCGGCGGGAAACCTGATTTTACACATATTATAGAGCAGTTCGGCTGGCCGGAAAACGGACAGAAATGGGAAAGCAAAAGCTATGATCCTCTTATAGAACATATTGAAACAGGACAGCGCTGGCATTTCAGGCTCCGCGCCAATCCGGTACACAGTGTCAAACGGCAATCCGGCAACCGCGGAAAGATATATGCTCATGTAACGGTACGGCAGCAGGAACAGTGGCTGTCGGACCGGGCGGAAAGTCATGGTTTCAATCTTCAAAAAGATTCTTTCCGTGTGGTACAGCGCGAGGTACGGCAATTCAGGCGCAAAGACAATAAAATAACTCTGAGCATGGCGACCTTTGAAGGTATACTCACGGTTACCGACAATTCATTGTTCCTGAATGCACTGACCTGCGGAATCGGCCGCGCAAAAGCTTATGGATGTGGTTTGCTGACCATAGCGGCATTGCCGTCATGAACGGAATGCCCGGTATTGAGAAACCCGAATTACAGGATTTGCCCACTCTTCGTGAAAGAATCTCATTTTTATATCTGGAACGTTGTCTGGTCAGCCGGCAGGACAATGCGGTCACCGTTACCGACATGCGCGGAACCGTGCATGTGCCGGCAGCCGCACTGAGTGTGATTCTTTTGGGTCCCGGCTCCAATATATCACATCGGGCAATGGAACTTATCGGTGATACCGGAGCCAGCGTTATATGGGTAGGTGAACACGGGGTTCGTTATTATGCCCACGGGCGCCCGCTGACTCACGGTTCCCGTTTGTTGGTTGCGCAGGCGGCTTTGGTTTCCAATACGCGCAGCCGTCTGGCGGTTGCCCGGCGTATGTATTCCAAGCGATTTCCCGGTGAAGATGTTTCGGCTCTGACAATGCAGCAGCTTCGCGGAAGGGAGGGCGCCAGAATACGCGCCGTTTACCGCCGGGCTTCGAAAAACACCGGAGTCCCCTGGAACAGGCGCGAGTATGATCCGGATGATTTTAGCGCAGGCGATCCGGTGAATATGGCTCTTTCCGCTGCGCATGCCTGCTTATACGGCGCCGCGCACAGCGTTATAGCGGCGCTCGGATGCGCGCCCGGACTCGGCTTTATACACATGGGGCACGAGAGGTCCTTTGTATATGATATCGCCGATCTCTATAAAGCGGAAATCAGTATTCCGATAGCGTTTGATACAGCGGCACAGAACCCTGAAGACATTGGTGCCGTAACCAGACGTACCGTGCGTGACGCCATTTCAAACGGCAGTATTTTGGAGCGAATAGTTAATGATGTCCGCGAACTGCTTCTGGGAATATCTGATGAGGGTTTGCCTCAGGACGTGCCCGATATTGAAACAAATATCGTGCGGCTGTGTGATGAAAAAAACGGTTTTGTTAAAAATACCGTTTCCTACGGCAAAGAATTGGATGACCCCGATTTCGAAGAAACGGACGTTACCGAAGGATACGGAACACTGCTGGAGGAAGAACTATGATTGTCATAACAATGACAGATTGTCCTATTGGCTTGCGAGGCGATCTGACCAAATGGCTGCTTGAAGTCAGTCCGGGAGTGTTTGTGGGACAGATCAGTGCACGGGTGAGAGATCAATTATGGGATAGAATCAAAGAAAAGGCGAAAAACGGCAGAGCCACGATGGTGTTTAACACCAACAACGAACAGCGGCTAGATTTCAGGGTTCACAACAGCACCTGGGAACCCATCGATTTTGATGGCATAAAGCTGATAATGCGACCAAGCCCCTCCCGCGTCAGGCAATTGGGAGAACTTCGCCTGGGGTTTAGCAAGGCAAGCAAAAGGCAGATTGCAAAAAATGTTGCCAAAAAGCAGGGTGCAGTTCCCTCGGATGCTTATGCGGTGATTGATATTGAAACAAGCGGATTTGATGTATCGGATCATGAAATTATTGAACTTGGTGCGATTATTGTGGAATCACAGTGCATTAAAGAACGCTTTTCAAAGCTCATTCGTCCCAGGAAAAAGATTTCGGAACAAATCGAAGAGATTACCGGGATTACAAACACTATGCTTGATAAAGAAGGCGCAGAGATTTCTCAGGTTTTACCGCAATTCATTGCCTTTTTGAGAGATTTTCCTGTGGTTTCACACAATGTGGATTTCGATTATAAATTTATACGCAACGCTTGCGCCGATTGTAATATAAAGTTACTCTCAAATCGCAGCATCGATACATTGTCATTGGCCAGAAGAAAGGTGATGCATGTAGAAAATTATAAGTTGGGTACTCTGGCTGCGCATTTTAATATTGAAATCTCAAATAGTCACAGAAGTATGGCTGATTGCGAAACTACGTTCCAACTCTATGAGAAACTAATAAAATCAGACGTATCTGTAAAATAAAAAGCAGTATTATTGCAAGATATCTTTAGTATGTTCCCCGCATGCGCGGGGGTGATCCCAGGGATCATTAAAATATACGATATATAATCAAATGTTCCCCGCATGCGCGGGGGTGATCCTAACCGGTGCATATCAGTTAGATACGAATCGTGATGTTCCCCGCATGCGCGGGGGTGATCCCGAGGCACAAAAAAGCCATCGCCCGTAAGTTTGATGTTCCCCGCATGCGCGGGGGTGATCCCGGAAGCCGCCGTGACAAAACATAAACAAGCCAATGTTCCCCGCATGCGCGGGGGTGATCCTATAATCCGTTGGGTCGCTGGGCATTTGGCAACATGTTCCCCGCATGCGCGGGGGTGATCCTAGGTGTTGCTCGAGCGTCTCAGGATTGGCTTTATGTTCCCCGCATGCGCGGGGGTGATCCTCCTTAACGGGTATAAGTTATCTACCATAGCAAATGTTCCCCGCATGCGCGGGGGTGATCCTATCGGGAAGCATGGATGCGGGGCGATGACATAATGTTCCCCGCATGCGCGGGGGTGATCCCAAAGTAATAGGCAACCAGCTGATACGTTTTAAATGTTCCCCGCATGCGCGGGGGTGATCCTCTTAGCGAGCGCCGGCTCCTGCTCGATCATCGATGTTCCCCGCATGCGCGGGGGTGATCCTTATTTAATAGTATATATTATATCCGCACAAATATGTTCCCCGCATGCGCGGGGGTGATCCTATCGGTATGTTTTATTCGACGCGAATGAGCCGATGTTCCCCGCATGCGCGGGGGTGATCCCAAAGCATAGCATAGCAGGCGGGAGACGAGTCAATGTTCCCCGCATGCGCGGGGGTGATCCCGGTGTGGATTGACAGTTATGGCGGTGATGTATATGTTCCCCGCATGCGCGGGGGTGATCCCGTGCCATAAGGTGTGCCGCTGATGCCGTTAGCATGTTCCCCGCATGCGCGGGGGTGATCCTGGAGGACACCCACCCCCGACTGCCCGGCATGCATGTTCCCCGCATGCGCGGGGGTGATCCCAGGGCGAATTATGCCGCCGGATATGTGGGCTATATGTTCCCCGCATGTGCGGGGGTAATTCCGCGAAATCTGATACAGATAGAGTAAAGGTTTTTCCAAGTTTCCGAAATTTATAACGAAGGTGGTTCCACTCCAAAAAGCGCAGCGGGAGTACGGATGATTTCCGTGACTCAGCCGCATAAAAAGCGCTTACATGTGACAAGTGTGACGGAAATTTTTGGGTTTGTCACAAATAATGTCACACAAGAAAGGTAGTTGTTTTAAATACCAATCGGGGCAAATTTTTTGCTTGTGACAAATGTGACAGGAAATTTATATAATCTTAAATAGAGACATTTACATTTATCTATTGTTAAAAAATAAAATAAAAATAAATATATACGCGTTTACCCCGCCTGTATAGAAAACACCGTCTTTCTGCCACATTTGTCACAGCATGTCACAAAAAACGAACCGGAAGCGTTATCAAACGGCAAAACATTGACATCAATAACTTTTTATGTTAAAATACAGGTATCATGTGCCAAATTAATATGAGGGGGTTATAT
>JAQVWU010000070.1 GCA_028709565.1 Eubacteriales bacterium | reverse complement strand
CAGGCAGCGTTCCGACCGTTCCTCCCGGGTCGGTCCGTAGAATAGCCGGGAACCGAAGGCGCTGACTGTCACCGGTTCGTCGCCGAGAAACCAGTTGAGCAGGTCAAAGTGATGGCTGGCCTTATGAATAAGCAAAGAGCCGGAGTTTTTGCGCTCCCGGTGCCACCGGCGGAAATAATCGGCGCCGTGGCTGGTATCCAGCATCCATTCATAGTGAACGCTGAACACCGGACCGATAATATTTTCCGCGAGCAGTTCCTTGATCCTCACGAAAAAGGGGCTGAAGCGGCAGTTAAACGTAACCGTTACATGCCGTCCGCTGCGTTTTTCGGCCTCGTAGATGGCTTTGAGTTTTTCCGCGTCGGTCGTTATGGGTTTCTCGGTGATTACGTCGCAGCCTGCGTCCAGCGCCTTTACTATATATTCATCATGGGCGCTGGCCTTTGTCGTAACGATAACCGCATCCGGTTTTATCTCCTCAAGCATTCGGTCAAAATCGTCATAGGCGGGTATATCGGATTTTGTCATACCGGCGACAAGGGCGGCGCGCTTGGGGTTTACATCGTATACCCCGCAGAGAGCGGCGCAGTCGCCCAGTTCGTTAACCAGGGGCAGGGCATATGAACTGATCCCCCTGTGGCCCGTGCCGGCGATAACATATTTTTTGATTGATTGTATGTTTTTTATGAAAAACGGTTGCATTGTCACACCTCTATTGGTATAATGTTTTTAAATAAAATCGGGAGGTATCATATTATGGCAAGACTCGTCGCGTCATTGCTCCTGTTATGTGTCTCCGTATCTTTTTTGGCGTCCTGTCAGGAAAAACCCGTATCTGTCCCGACGGCTGAAGGGGGCACCAACAGCGAAAATCAAATCAACATGTTTGTATCCGACCGGGCGCTGTTTATCCCTTCCCCGTTCTCGGTTGCCGCAAGCAGCTTCAAGACCATGAATTCAGACTACGGCATTATCCCTTATCCGAAATATGATGAGATTCAGGAGGAATACCTCACGCGCATACAGGACGCGGTGGCACTCATCGGCGTGCCCATAACCCTCGCCCCCGACAAAACCGAAACCGTCGCGGCGACCCTTGAGGCGCTGGCAGCGGAGAGTTACCGAAGGGTAACCCCCGTCTACTTCGAGGTGGCGATGAAGGTCAAATACTCCCGGGACGATATCTCCTCACAGATGCTGGATATTATCCGCAGCGGCGCCTATTTGAATTTCGCGAGCATCTATAACGAAAGCATAGGTAATCCGTGGTTCGTCATGCGCAATCTCATGGGCGCAAAGAGCAAGGATTTCGCATCATGGTACGCCAAAAACGAACCGATTATACAGAAAAAAATCGAAGAAGTTACCGAAAGCATCCGCGCGCGATAATAGATTTCCGGATTTTATACGTTTTATGAATCAAAGAATACATCGCGGACCAGATCGAAATGCTTCAAAACAGCATTGCTGTTTTTCGCGACAAAAGATGCCAGACCCTGACTGCCGCCTACAATGGTACCCGTTTTATATATAAAGCCGGTCCAGGCATCATATACAAATTCAAAGCTGATATTGCGTCCGTCAAGTATTCTATCAAGCATTTCAATCGATTCCTCATCCCGGGCGCCCTTGTATTTAAGAACCACGTCATAATAGGCAGACAATACATTCTTCCATGACTCGGCGCTGAGCGCGGTAACGCAGGTTTCGATCAGACTGTAATTCATGGCGGTCATAGGCAGCGCGAGAACCGAAAAGCTGCCGCCCGGTATGGTATAATAATTTTCCTGCGCCTCGTCGTATTTCGGATACGGGATGATTCCGTAGTCAAAATCGCAGATTTCGCGGAAAGACGCTGCCGAAACACCAAGAACGTTGCCGATAAAAACCGCTCTTCCGGACGAGAACATCAGCTCCAGGGTCGACGAGGTTACATTTTCAGGATATGAACCGTCGTTGTCAAAAAGCAAAATCCGCAGTTTTTCTATCATGTTTACCGACTTTTCATTGCCATAAAGTATCTCTGTGCTGCCCTCATCGTCTATATCTACCGTCCGGATATCGCAGGAAAACAGATAAGCCGGAAGGGAATTAGTCTTTTCCGAAACGAAACCGTAAAAATCTTCTTCGTCCGCCGTCCCGTCTCCGTTAATATCTGAATATAACCCCGTAATGAGCGTATTCATTTTATCCAGAGTCCATCCGCCCTCCCGCACAATCTCATATATATTCGGCAGATTGTATGAATCGGCAATCATTTTATTAAAAAACATACAATATGTATTGGACGCAACCGACAGACAAATGTCGCTTACCGTCAGATACATGCGGTTATTGAGTGTGAGATTTTTTACGGCATATGGGGGGAACCAGGGTTTCAAAAAATCAATATCTGTATTGTACCAATCGGCAAAAACCCCTTTGCCGATATACGACCCGGTATACAGCGCGTGACCCAGATACAGATCATACTCGTCGCTCCCTGCAAGCACGGAGTTGACCATATGTGAGGCGAGATCGTTTTCAGCCCCCTCTTTATGAACGATTACTACGTTTAAACGCGATTCTACTTCCGAATTGCGGTTGAAAACCGTGTCATTCAGGATATCGCCGTTGAGTTCTTCAGCATATTGAAACTGACGGTAACGCGTTTGATATATCATGCGGAACATTCCGCCTTCAAGATCCTTTTCGCCGAGGTTGTCACTGACACCCCTGCGCGCTTCGAGACTGTCGGTTTCGGCGTTGGCAGCCGTTGTTTCAACGCTGCCGGTCAGATTGCTGTCCGCTTCACGCGTATTTTGAGCGCAGGACGCGACAGATACGAACAGGCACAAAACCAGAAAAAACACAGATATTCGTTTCATATTGCAACCTTTCTCAACAGTAAACATTTTTTAATCAAACACGGAAAGAAGGTTATATCATGAAATCAGGCATATTGACAAAGATTACCGTCCTGCTGTTATGCGTCGCTGCCGTATCGTGTTCACAGCAGGATACGGGGGGCGCCGTGCCGGTTGATCCGGATAATAATACCGCACCCACAGGGGAAACGAACGCGGTGTCGGCTTATGACCGCCTGCCCGATATTGATTATGATGGGGCTGAGTTTACCGTCGTCTCCCCCGATACCGGCACCCGCTATCTGCCGGGGCAGATTATGACAACCGAGGAGACCGGAGATATTATCATGGACGCGGCATATATACGCAACCGCAATGTCGAGGATTATTTCAATATCGAACTGATACATATCCCCATCGCCGCGGGGACCTATTACGGTTCTCTGAGAACGAGCATCCTCAACGGCGACAGCGATTACGACCTTGCCGCGGGTTTTCTGCAAAGATTCGCTTCGCTGGCGGTCGAACCGCTGTTCACCGACGTCTCCGATCTGCCCTACACCGACCTCTCCATGCCCTGGTACGCAAAAACCAACGAAGCCCTGGGCATCCGGGGCAGGCAGACCCTCTTCCTCAGCGATTACACCTGCATTACCATCTCCTGCACCTACGGTATGTTTTACAATTACGACCTCGCCGCAAAATTCAATATAAACGGCCTGCAGGAGACGGCTTTTGACGGCGGATGGACCATTGATAAACTGATCGATTACTCAAAAGGGGTCACCGCCGACCTCAACGGCGACGGCATACTGGACAATAACGACCAGTATGGCAACGGCTTTTATTTCACCGTTAACAACCCCATCAGCGATACCGGTGTCGTCTTCCAATACGGCATGGGACAGTTTACCACCGCAATCGGGGACAGCGGTGAACCGGAACTCATACTCAACAGCGAACGCCAGTTCGGCATTGTAGAAAAGCTTTATAATCTCTATTACGGAGAGGACAGAAGCTATCTCGGAACCGACGGCGTCGAGCAGACCAGCATGTTCGCGTCAAACCGCATTATGTTCTTCACCTGCATCATAATGCACGCCCCAAACTATATGCGCGATATGACCGACACCTACAAGGTGCTGCCCATGCCGAAATACGATGAAGGTCAGGCTGATTATTACACCACCATAAGCCAGACCAGCTCGATGATATACGGCATCCCGTCTACGGTATCCGACCGCGAACGGGCTTCCGCGGTATTTGACGCGCTTTCCTGGGAGGGTTACATCAACGTTATCCCCGCATTCTTCGAAATCTCCATGAAGGTAAAATATTCGCGGGACGAACTGTCGTCGCTGATGTTCGACCTGCTGCGCAACAGCACGCATGTCGACTTCGGCCTTATCTTTGACGGCGGGGTGGGTATGTCCTATCTGGTCTCATCTGTCCTGGCGGCCAAAAACACCGACTTCGCCTCGGCTTACGCCAAAATCAAGGACAAAGCCATAGCCCAGTACCGCACCGTCATCGACACCATGGGCAATTAAACTCACGCCATGGTCGCCAGCATCTCTTCGGTGACCTCGCATTCCAGCGGCTGTCCCGAAATATACAGTTGGGCTATATGCAGCGTGTGCGCGCCCAGCTTGCCCTTGCCGTTGACGGCCAGCCCCGCGATGTGGGGGGTCATGATGACATTGGGCAGCGAGCGGAGCGGATTGTCCGGCAAAATAGGTTCGGGGTCGTATACATCAAGGCAGGCGTATTTCAGATTGCCCTTTTCCATGTGGGCGAACAGCGCCGCCTCGTCTACCAGCGAGCCGCGCGCGGTATTGATAAGTATCGCGTCCCGTTTCATCATGGACAGTGTGCCGGCGTTTATCATATGACGGGTTTCGGGTATTGAGGGAGCGTGCAGAGAAACAACATCACTGTTAACGAGCAGCTCCTCAAGCTCCGTTTTCCGCCCGCCCAGATCCGCTATATGATCCGAACTCAGGTACGGGTCGGAGACCAGAATTTCGACGTCGAACATCTGCAGCAGCTTTATATAATGCCTGCCCGCCCAGCCGGCGCCGACCACTCCGACGGTAAGCCCGTACAGTTCGCGAATATCCTCATAACCCTTCCGATAACCCCCCGCGTGTATCTCCGCGTTCAGGTTATAGTAGTTTTTGCATGCCGATATCGTAAAGCCCAGGGTTGTTTCCGCCACCCCTTCGCCGAGGGGCTTGGCGGAGCTCACGACCTTAATACCCCGCTCCCACAGCGCGTCGGTGACAATGGGTTTAACGCTGCCCGCGGCGTGAATCACAAGCCTGAGTCCGGGGGCGCAGTCGAGTATTTCGGCGGTCAGCGGGGGTGTGCCCCACGAGGTGACGGCAATATCGGCGCCCGCGATGGTTTTCTTTAAATTTTCAATACCGGCGTCCCCCCGGTTCAGCGACAGGTCCGCGATTGACGCGAGCTTGTCCAGCACCTTTTGGGAAAACAAATCACCTATTGCCTTTTCGGCGAAAATAAACGCAATCTTCATAACGGTTAATCCTTTCTCTTTTGTTTTATTATTGTTATTCTTTTCTTACATCCATCCCGTGAGCGACGCCAGAAGGGCGGTATAATCGATAAAGTTTTCAAGGGATATATCCGGGGGCACACCATGGTCGCATGACGGGATAAAACCGCCCTCCGCCAGCAGCGGCGGCACAACCCGCATAACCTCAGCGCGCAGCGTCTCCCCTCCGGCGGCGATGGCGCGCTTGTCAATGCCTCCGTTATATCCCATCTTTTTGCCGTATTTCCGGCGATATTGCACGATATCGTTATAGGCCGCGACCTCAATCGGATCACACACGTTTATACCCGATTCAATCCAGATGGGAATGAGCTCGCCGACAAATCCGTCCGAGTCCATGTCTATTATCGGAACGCTGTACTTTTTCAGTTCGGTAATCCATTTGACATAGACCGGCTGCAGAAATTCCCGCGTCATGGAGCGACTGATCATGCTGTGGGCCTTGTAAGCCATATCTTCTGAAATACGGAAGACATCGGGCTGCACATACGGCAGAAAGCGTCTCATGACGGTCAGCACGAAATCGCACCAGAACTGCGCCATATCCGCAGCCAGGCCGGGATCGTCGAGAAAGAGCATGCAGAGATTTTCCATACCGAGCCACTCGCGCATCTGCCAGAAGGGACCGTTTACGCTTACTGTTATAATATAATTGCGCTCCCTCAGCTTTTTACCCACGGTGTCAAGATCACCGGTCAGGCGCCTGAGGTCACGGGGATCATACCGCTCCTTCATTTGCTCCCAGTCGTCCGCATTTTTCACCGGAAAGCTGTGCCAGCGGCGGGTCACAAAATCTATCGCGTTGCGGATATATGTATAATCGTATTTGTCCGAAATCTCGGTAATCGCGCCCATCCAGTCCTGCACGATATAATGACCGTCTTTATGCTCAATCACCTTTTCCTCAAACATGGGAATCATGCGAAAATCGACGAAAAAGCCTTCGGAAGGGCCGTATACGCTGCCGGGATCAATGCCCAGCCTGTCATATACATATTCCATATGCCCCACACCCTCGGGCAGACCTTCCGCGCGCCAGCGCTCAAGGGTGGATTTGCGCGGTCCGCCGGGCTGCAGCGGTATTTTATCCGTCGCGCCGAAGGTCAGCGCCTTTATATAACGTTCCCGCGGCAGCATGTCAGTGCTCTCCCTTCAAAAACCCTTCGGCGTGATAACCGAACCACTTATGGGGCCCTTCATAGATATGATGGACCACACTGTCCTGCCGGTTGCCCAGGGCGTAGGCGCGCCGTGCGATTTCAATCTGCGATACCGCGTTCGCCGCGCCCGACCGGCCGTTGAGCGGGTCTATGTCCCCCGTTTCCACCAGAAAAGCCCGGGGATATATCATGCACGCTATGTCGCCCATGTCAAAATGATACCATAAACGGTGTGAGAAGTTGCAGGCGCAATTTTCCGGCTGCATGAGGAGCGCTTCTTTTACCCCGTAAAAGTATCCGCTGATAATCGATTTTTTAACGCGGGTATCGCATGCCGCGAATATCAGGGTCTGCAGCCCGCCGCCCGACAGCCCCGCGCAGTATAGTTTGTCACGGTCGGCCCCCTCCAGCGTCAGGGCATAATCGGCAACCCGCATGAGGTTGTAGGTAAAGAGCCCCTGCATGCTCAGCCCAAGGGAGTATACCATATGACTGATTATCTCGCAGGACGCATTGCCGATATGCCGGTCGTCCTGCCATATTTTTTCCCGCCGTTCGCCGAAGCCGGGCGCGTCCGGGCAGATAACAATATATCCCAGACGAGCGAAACGTTCCCCGTAATTATAGTCGAGATCGTGTATCTTCCGGTCCACCGCTTCATGGCGCCCGGTAATGCCCGCCGGCGCGTATTTCCCGCCTCCGCCGTGACCGTGGGGTGCCAGCACTACCGGCCGCCGCTCGCCCTGAGCCATATCTTTGGGCATGAACAGATAAAGGGGGACGGTCATGTTATGCTCGATTTGCAGATAGATTTTGCTTCGGGTAAAATCCCCGTCCTCGTATGCTTCCACGACCTCCGGCTTCGGCGTACCGAAATCGCGGGCTGCGAAATAATCTTTGAGCAGCTCCAGCCCGGTTATATCGCTCAGCACCGCCCGCGCCTCCGGAATCCATTCGGTCAGCTCGCCGGCGGTGTTTCCGTTAAATTTTGATTTGCGCGAATTGGCGTCGTAGAAATCACACGCAAAATCGGTCAGCGTATAAAATCTTTCCATGATATATCTGTCATCCTCTCCGTTTTTCATGTTCGGTCATCCTTTATAATACCCGCGAGCCGCAGCCTTCGCAAAAAACGCTGTCTGAACATAGGGCTTTTCCGCATCGGGCGCAGATCATCCCTTCGGACTCCTCAATGTCAAGTTCGGTTTCCGCCAGGACATCGCCCTCGATAAAGCGTTCGGTATCCTTTTCGTTTTCAATCATAATGGCAAGCGGAGCCATGGGGTCGCCCCAGTCGTCATCCTCCCGCCAGCACAGCCAGGATGCGGCGTCGTAATCGGCGGCGGCAACAACCGGATTGCGCTGCCGCTGCTGTGCGATATAGCGCAGTCCGCTTTCGCGGTTTTCGTCAAGAAAGCAAACGACAATCTCGCTGTTGCGGTTTCCGCGGACAATAACCCTGTCATCGCTTTCCTTTATCCCGGTCACCTTGCGCCAGAGTATCGCGTCCCGGTCAAGGGGCGCGCTTCGGTAGGCAGCCCCCGGGACCGGGGCATAACCGACACGAAATCCCGTAACGGCGTTGAGGAGCGACTTTTTTGATACGCGGCGTTCGCGTTTTACAAAGACCCCCAGGTCGTTCAAGACGTATTCGGAGATTATAGCCGTCTTCGCGCCCTGTAACCCGGTCTGAACAATCCATGTCATCGGTTCCATAGGCAATCCTCCTTGTTTTAATTTGGGTATTGTTGGCCTGTATTATCATAATACATCGGTTACCCGCAATAATCAATACTCTTAACGTGATTTTCACTATATAAAAAATATTTTCCCTCTTGTTATTGACATATGCCCATAACCATGCTATAATAGTATTGTGCATATGACAATAACGTAAAGGTGGTGATACTATGCACGGACAAAACAGAAGAGACGGAAGAGGACCGGCCGGCAGAGACTGCGGTTTCGGCCGGGGATTCAATCAGGGTTTCGGCGGCGGTGGCCGCATGAACCGCATGCCCATGTCCGACACCGATATAAAGGCGTGTCTGCAAAATCAGGCAAAACTGCTCAAAGAGCGGCTTGACGAAGTAAACAAACGCTTGTCGGACACGGATGAAAGCGAAGCCCGGTCATAAACGGCGCAGGGGTTTAACGGATATATTTCGTTAAGCCCCCAGCTTTTTTTCACCTGATACCATCCCCATAAGTGCTTCTAATTATAGTTGCATGTTCATGCATAACGTGATATTATAATAATACAGATGCAGATATGCTTATCGACATGCTGAGACGGGAGAATCCGATATGAATAACACAATGGAATACAAAGGCTATGTTGGCAGCGTTGAATTCTCTGAGGAAGACAACCTTTTTTACGGAAAGGTTATGGGCATTCGGGCGCTGATTTCTTATGAAGGAACAACCGCGCATGAGTTGGTTTACAATTTCCGCGGCGCCGTGGAAGATTATCTCGCGCTGTGCAAAGCCGCCCCTCAAAAACCCGTATAATTACAACAGCCTGAAATTTTTAACAAATACATGTAAAAAGTTCACTTATCATAATTGACCTATGCTCATAATTGTGATATAATACCGTATTAATTAATACCGACCGAACGGAGATGATAACAATGGCAAGACCGGTTAAATGGCGCAAAATCGAGCACATTCCCAAAACGACCTACTTCGTTCCTTCCGGAGATGACACCGGCACGCCGAAAAACACGCTGCTCCTGGAGGAGCTGGAGGCTGTCCGGCTGAAGGACCTGGAAGGGCTGGAGCAGGAGGAATGTGCCGTAAGAATGGATGTTTCACGGCCTACCTTTCAGCGCATACTGCTGTCCGCCCGTGAAAAGATTGCCGACAGTCTGGTCAACGGAAAGGGTATCCATATCGACGGCGGCAACTACACGCGCAGTATCTGCCCGGTCAGCTGCGCCGACTGCGGCCGGGAATGGACCGAAAGCCGTGAAAACCTCGAAACGTTAAAAAGCTGTCCCCACTGCCGGTCGACACGGCTGAGCTGCGGACAGAACTGCAGAGGCGGCTTCTGCCGCGAGAATCGCCGCAGACGCGGACAGGGCGGCTGATAGGCGAAGTGACTAACAATAATAAAAATCTATAAACAAATCAGGGAGTGATATTAAATGTCCGATAACAAAAGAGCCTGTTCAGACGGCGGCTGTTCAAAGGGGTCATGCGCGGGGTGCGACAAAAACCCGCAGAGTTTTCTCGAGAAGACACATGAATGCAATTCGATAAAAAAGATAATCGGCGTTGTCAGCGGCAAGGGCGGCGTGGGCAAATCGGCCGTCACCGCAATGCTGGCTGTGCTCATGAACCGAGCGGGTTATAAAACCGCCGTCATGGACGCCGACGTTACCGGTCCGTCCATTCCGCGCATCTTCGGACTCAGCGGCGGCGTGGAGGGCAGCGACCTGGGTCTGCTGCCGGTAAAAAGCAGGACCGGCATCGGGGTGATGTCGGTAAATCTGCTGCTGGAACGGGAGACCGACCCGGTTGTCTGGAGAGGTCCGATCATTGCGGGTACGGTAAAACAGTTCTGGACCGATGTCATCTGGGGGGATGTAGATTATATGTTTATCGATATGCCGCCCGGAACCGGGGACGTGGCGCTAACTGTATTCCAGTCCATCCCGGTTGACGGGGTAATCATCGTCGCCTCGCCCCAGGAGCTGGTTTCCATGTTTGTGACAAAGGCGGTGCATATGGCGGAAA
>JAQVWU010000069.1 GCA_028709565.1 Eubacteriales bacterium | reverse complement strand
ATCCTATGCGCAGGATATGGATTTCGCTCCGTGCTCAGATTTCGATTATCCGCTCTGTGACACAAAAAAAGGGCTGCAGGTGGCAATGATTGACGATGCCATAGATCTGGGTGTGAAGCATGCCGCTCTCAATGTCTGTATAGGCGACTTTATGCGCTCTTCGGACGGCGGCAGCGCCATTGTCTTTCGCCATGACGGCTGCGACTGGTATTTTGAACGCGGCGCGGTTGAAGCCTGTGACCGCAGGATAAAAAACCTGTCCGACCATGGTATAATAATCAGCCTGATATTGCTGTGCGCGCTGCGCTGGTCGGGGGACACCCCCGAGGATATGCGCCGCCCCCTCATTCACCCCGACTATATCGGCGGTCCCGAGGGGGGCAGACTGTCGGCCTTCAACGTTATGACCGACGAAGGCGTGCGTCATATGGCGGCCTTTGCCGCGTTTCTGGCGCGGCGTTATACCGACCCGTCGGAGCGATACGGCCGTGCTGTGGGGCTCATAATCTCAAACGAGGTGAACTCCCAGTGGATATGGGGCAACGCCGGTCATAAAACGATAGACGAATACGCATATGAATATACAACGGCGCTGCGTCTGGCATATCAGGCGGCATGTTCGGTCTGGCGCAATATGAGAATCTATATCTCCCTTGACCACTTCTGGACAGGTTCCCAGAATCCCGCCGAGACGACAAAATACTACGGTTCGCGCCCTCTGCTTGAGCATATCAACCGCTGCTGCGCTGATGAGGGCGATATGCCCTGGAACATCGCCTTCCATCCGTATCCGGAGAATCTCAACTATCCCGATTTCTGGAACGACGGCACAGCCGAAGACTGTAACGACACCTATCGGGTTACATTCAAAAACCTGGGTGTGCTGACCGATTTTATCGCCGCGCCCGAGCATCTGTATAAAGGTGAGAAGCGGCGCGTCATCCTGTCCGAGCAGGGTTTCAATTCGCACTGGACCCCCGAGAGCGAGATATTGCAGGCGGCGGCGTATGGCAGGGCATACCGCGCCGTGATGGAGCAGCCGGAAATTGACAGCTTTATACTCCACGCCCACTGTGACAACCGCGAGGAATTCGGTCTGAATCTGGGACTGTGGCGAAGAAAAAAAGACGGTCCCGGCATGGATGAGCCGAAACCGATCTATTATGTCTTCCGTGCCATAGACAAAAAAGACGAGACGGGAAAATATCACTGGGAAAGATATTGATGAATATTAAAATAAACTAAATTCTGTTTCGTTCAAGGTCGGTTTCGTAGGAACGCCTGCGGTAACCGTCCTTGTCTTTATATAGAAAGATGCTTCCGTTGTCCATTTTATAAATCTTGTCGGCATGTTCGGCAATGGAGAGGTCGTGCGTGACCATAATCAGGGTCTGGTTCATGACCTCTTTTGTTTTCATGAGCAGCCGCAGCACCTTGTCGGCGTTGTTTCGGTCCAGATTGCCGGTCGGTTCGTCGCAAAAGACTACCTGAGGGCGGTTTATCAGCGCGCGGGCGATTGCTACCCGCTGCTGCTGTCCGCCCGACAGTTCGGAGGGCAGATGGTTGAGCCGGTCGCCGATGTCCAGGGTCTTGATGAGCTTTTTCAGGTGCTCCTCGAAGCGGAATTCCTCTTTGTTGCACATGACGGTGGGTATCATGATGTTTTCCAGGGCGGTGAACTGGGGGATGAGATTGTGCTTTTGAAAGACAAAACCGGTATAGATGCCGCGGAAACGGCTCAGTTCGTCGGCGGGCATGCGGGTTATGTCGTTGCCGCGGATGGATACGCTGCCGGCGTTGGGCCTGTCAAGCCCGGCGCAGATATGCAGCAGGGTCGATTTACCCGAGCCTGACGCGCCGATTATGGCGATGAACTCGCCGTCCTCCACCGTCAGGTCGGCGCGGTTGACCGCCGTTATCACCACATCATATTGATTGTATTGTTTTATTATGTTTTTGGCTACCAGCATTGACATTACAGTCCTCCGTCCTGACCCAGCGCCTCCGCCTTGACCGCGCCCGAGTCACGTTTCTTTTCATAAAGCATATAGGGCAGATAAGCCGACAGGAATCCGAAGGCCGCGGTCAGCAGCAATCCCGACACAAAGGGCAGAGCGGGTAAATTGTAGGTATAGCGTACAGTTGTGACCTGCCACAGGCGTGTTGTAAGTATGTTCATGAGCCCGTACAGGCTCCATGAGCCGATGAGGCTGAAGAGAATATATACAACCGACGCAGCGGCGGCGCAGAATATGCCGTCGGTTATGTATATACGCCGGACCTCCTCCCGAATCGCGCCAAACATCTCAATGACATAGAACTCGTTTTCCCGCTTGAGATAAAAGATTACCTGGGAAAAAAACCAGATGAGCGGCGAGATTGACAGCAGGATCAGTCCCGTTATGATTATCTGGGGGGAGACCGCCTTTGCCATGGCGATGTCGTATTTATGGGCTGCGTGGTTGTTTGTCACGGTCACGCTCTCGCCCGACCCCAGGGCCCGCAGCTCGGTTTCAATCGCCCTTATGTCGTCGGGGGAAAGACCGGGCCGGACGCCGACCGACACCGTTCTGAACTCCGCGGAATTGCCGGTAATCGCCCCATAGTCCTCCGCGGACATGTATACGGAGGCGCCGGCGGCGGTGGGGTCGTCATGCAGCACCGACGCCACGGTGAATTCGTAATACTTATATTTATAAAATCGCAGTTCGCTCTTGAGCAGTTCGTGTCCGGAGAGCATGGCGTCCGCGTCGCGGATTCGGTCGGTATAGACGGCTACACGCACGGTGTCACCCGGCCTGAGCTTGAAGGAACGCCGGTTGAATATCGAATCGGAGATGATAATGCGGCCCGGACCGTCGTGGATTGAATTCGGATCGCCGGTGTGCTTATATTGCCCGAGCTGGTCGGTTATCTCCCGGTCGCAGGGATGGTATACCGCGTCGTTTGTCACGCAATACTCGGCGCCGCGCAGCTCGTCCGGGGCGTTGGCGCCGGCAGCCGTTCGGTAGACCACAAGGTTTGAGAACAGTGTGGTATCCGAACCCTCAACGAGGATATGCGACCGTATGTCGCCGGCGTGGGTGGTCAGAGATTTTTCCACATGGGTGACGCCGTCGATTGAGTTAATGGCGGCGGACTTTTCAGCGTCATAGACGTTGGCATACCGCGTTTCCTTGAAGGTCAGGGTAAACTGGGACTGCGCCGTTTCATAGGACTGCGCGAAATAACCCCGCCACTGGAAGGAGAGGACAAAGAGGGCGGCGAAGAATACGGCGGTGGCGAACAGCCTGACATAATATTTTCTGAACCGCCACAGCGCAAAGGTCTCGTATTTGCGCGGAAAGGAGGCGCCATACATCTCAAAGGACATGCGCGGCGACACCACAAGATTGGAGTTGTCCTCTGCGACAATCAGATCCATCGGATGGCGGCGGAAAAATATAAAGACCGGGTAAATCACCGCGAAGGCAGAAACAAAGAGCGAAAAGAGCAACACTTTTAATATCGCCGACGGACGGAAAATAAAGGGCTCGCTCCGGGACGAGAATATGAAATAATCGACAATAACCGCCGATACCGACGACAGGGGCAGCGCCGCGGCCGATACCGTCATCATCTCCCAGAACGAGGTTTCAAACAGCTTGAGGAAGTCGGCGCCGAAGGTCATATATACGCCGTAGGTGAATTTATAGTGATTTATCCGGATATTATACAGGGCGGTTACAAGAAAAACCGACAGCAATAACAGCAGCAGACTGATGCCCAGGTAAAGGGCGGTGTTCACGGTACGGGTGTTATCAAAGTTCAACACGGGGGTGGTCGTATAACGCAGACCGCCTTCGCTCATACCGGCCATCTCGGTGCCGAAGCGCTCCTTAAAGCGCGCGTAATCAGCCTCCGGGTCCTCGCCGGTAAAGCGCAGATACACGTCATATCTGCGGTTGCGGGTACCCGGCTGGTCCGGCGATGTGGCTTCAACCATCTCATAGACCTTGTCGCTTGTAAAGACGGCGCCTCCCCCGTTGACCAGATAGACATATTGATCGGTATTGAGATCCTTAAGCAGCAGGTGATATTTATATTCCTCGGCTATATGCCGGTATTCGATGCTTTCGTTGTTGTCAAAAGCTACCGTTATAATACCGTAGAGCAGCTGAACCGCAAAGATGGCGAAAAAAAAGCACAGATATTGCTTGTAATGAAAAAATACGCTCTTTGCCGCGAGACGTATATTGCGCAGCAGGTGTTGGGCCATTTATACCTCCGTGACGTCAGTAATTTTTGTCCGGCGGCGTCAATTATATTATATACATTTAGCTTCGCCTGTTCATTAATAATTTATGAACTTTTCGCCAAGAAAGCCTAACCCCGTTAAAAAAGGTCAGGCTTTCGGTAAATTTGATTTAGTTTCTTCCAGGGTACGCTTAGCGTGTTTTACCGGATTGCTCCGTATCTAGCCTTCGAGCCAGGAGGAAATCGTCTTTTCCATCGCCTTGACGGCGCTTTTTTCGGCTTTCGCGTATTTGGAGGCGAAGTCGGTGTCTCCCTTGGTGATACTGGTTCTGAAGGAGGTGAACAGGTTGCCCCAGTTGTAGATATAGCCGATGTCGTAATTGCGTGTTTTGAGGATTATGTCCAGCATGCCGGCTGATTCCTCGTCGCGCATGAATTTGCCCTCAAGACAGATATCGTAATAAGCTTCCTGAAGCGTGTAAGTGGACTTGGCTGACATTGCCTCAAGCAAGATGCCCGTTTTTTCGAGATCGGTATTTGTCAGGGGTACGCTGAGCATGCAGGCGGTTACATGGATGAAGTGATTGTATTCATCCTGATCCTGATCAAGTTTTGGGAAAGGCAGTACGCCGAAGTCGATTTCCATGGCGCGCAGGCGGATGATGCACTGCATGACCTCGCCGTAGAACAGCGAACGACCGCTCTCAAATACCGGCTGCATCTGCAGGGTGGGGGACAGCGCCTGAACCGAGCCGTTGACCACCAGCGTTTTATCGGAAATAAGGGGGGTGGCGCGTTCGATTACCGTGATGACCCGGTCGTTTGCCATATTCAGAATAGGCATGTCATCTTCGTCTTTTGTGACAATATTGCAGCCCGAACCGAAAAAGAAACCTTCGCAGGATGACTCGTGGGTGACAAAGCCGAACTGGTCGATATCCCATTTGAAACTGCCGTCGCCGTCGATGTCGGAGGATACCGCCCTGCCCATCTCGACCATTTTGTCTACCGTCCATTTATTATCGTAGACAAGGTCATAGGGATTTTCCAGAGAATAGTCGTCAATAAGCTTTTTGTTGAACATAAGAATCCAGGTCGCGTCGTTTGCCATAATCGACAGGTCGCCGGTGCAGAAAAACAGCTTGCCGCCGATGGACATCTGTTCGACCGAGCGTTGGTCCCACCAGGGCTTTGTCAGGTCCATGTAGGGCATATCATTCAGATTGTATAAAAGGTTCTGGGAAGCCAAAGTCGCCGATTCCGAGGTGTTAGCCATGACCACCTGATAATCGTCGCTGCCCGCCGAGATGGATTTCTTTGCCTGGTTGCCCGGGTCGGTCGCCTGGAATTCCTGTATTTTAATATTGTAGGTTTCCTCAAGATAAACATTGCGGGTATAGACGGCATCGTTAATCGGTTCGCCGTCCTGTTCTTCCGCGAATATGTCCTGACTCTGCCATTCGACAAAGGAAACGCCGCGCACCAGGAATATGATGTCTTCGCCGTCATATTTCACGTCGGGCAGATCCGGCTGCAGTTCGACCTCGCCGGTTTCCTCTGCGGCGGCGGTATCGGATGAAGTGGTGTCTTTTGGAGTATCGGAAGCATTGTCAGCGCAGCCGAGGGCAAGGAAGGTGATTAACAGCATGGCCATTAATGCCGACAGTAATCTCGTGAATTTCATGTAATCCTCCGTAAATTTGAATATAGTGACCAGAAAAAGCTTTTACCCGATTATCAGGAAGATAATTATATATATTAAAATTTAAAATACAATAGTGTATAAAAAAATTCGCAGATCGTTAATATATATTTATGGCGAAACAAATTATCTTGACTTAGTCGTGTAAAAGTCGTTTCATTATAGTACATATTACGGTATC
This sequence comes from Eubacteriales bacterium, assembly GCA_028709565.1. Taxonomy (GTDB): domain Bacteria; phylum Bacillota; class Clostridia; order Oscillospirales; family CAG-272; genus JAQVWU01. Next base: position 4,214 of record JAQVWU010000069.1, on the reverse strand, counting down.
AGTCAATATGCGGCGATAATAATATTGTAAATTTTTTTTCAGGAAACTCGAAAATCGTCTTGACTTGACCGATACTTTATGCTATAATACATTCACCCCGCATAAAGACTTGGAAATTCGTTTCCGACAGTAACTGGGTGTGGCGCAGTTGGGAGCGCGCTACCTTGGGGTGGTAGAGGCCGCTGGTTCAAATCCAGTCACTCAGACCCGGAAAGCCGAAAAAGTACGATAAAAAGTATTGATTCGGCTTTTTTGGTGCCATAATGTAGCCGGAAAAACGTTATATCGTAAAAACTAACTATGTAAAATGTTTCATCTAAAAAATTTCTAAAAACATTAGCTATTTGATTCATTTTTAAATCTTAAAAGTGTTTTCTAAATCCTTAGCAACATTATTTTTTCTTATATTGCTGATGTGTGTATAGATGTTACCAGTTATTTCAATATCAGAATGCCCTAACCATTCTTGAATATCCTTTAATCCCCAACCTTTGTCATATAAAATGCTTGCTGTACTGTGTCTTAAATCATGGAACCTCATTTTAGATAAATCGTTTCTTTTAAGAACCCTTTGAAAACCTCTTGTAATGTAGTCAGGTCTGAATGGTTTACCATCTTGCCAAGTGAAAATATAATCGCTATCAACATATGTATTACCAAACAATGAACGATATTCATTCTGTTGTTTTTGGATTTCAAGAAGCATATTTTTTATATCCGTCAATAATGGATATGTGCGATTGCTTGAAGCACTTTTTGTTGAATCTTTTGCGATAATAGTTATATTTTTTACAACAGTATGCTGTATCTTTATTGTATTATTTTCAAAGTCAACAGCACTCCATTTTAATCCTAACACTTCTGACCGTCTTAAACCATAATACAAAGTAGTATAAACCAATGCTTGTAGTTCGTGACCCCGAAACGCTTCAAGAATCTTGTTAGCTTCATCAACTGTAAGAAAAACACCTTTTTGCTCTGCTTTTTCTTGTTTAGGCAAGGGAACAATAGCTGCTGGATTACGGTCTACAAGTTCAGATATCATAGCTTCATTAAAAACTTGTTTTATTATAATGCTGTGTTTTCTGATTGATTGAACATCCAATCCTCCACCTTTACCATCTAATCTACCGGAAGAGAATTTGTATTCATAATAATCCTGTATGTGTTTTGGCTTTATCTCTTGTAGTGTCAAACCTAATGGTTTAAAATATGGAATGATATGTTTCCTTGAATAGATCTCATAACCTTCCCACGTCGAAAGCTGAACCTTGTTTTTTTTGCGTTCCAGCCATTGAATGATAGCATCTGTGAATAAAAGCTGATCTTCAACTTCTTCAAGATATTCAAGATCCTTGTTTTTTTCAATTATGTCAGGAATTAATGCTTTAGCTTTTTTTTTATTACCCCTTATGCATAACCCTGTAGCAACCCATTTTGTTTTAAATTTATTATCGTTTGTTTTGTAGCTTAATACTACATAAAATTTACCGTTTTTCTGTTGAATGCTGCCGGTCAATTTTTTATCCTCCTTACTTAAAAGCAGCACCCACTATTAACATAATTATTATATCATAGCAAGTGCATAAATTAAAGCCTTTTAACAAGCGTTTTCTAAATAATCAATAATATAAATCTTAGGTATCCGATGAACTTTACCAATCTGAATACTCTTTATTTTTTTCTCTTTAATCAATTTGTAGGCAGAATTTCTACCAATATTCAACATTTTAACTAAATCATTTATTGTAACAACATCCGGATAATCCTCGAACATTTTATAATCCACTGTGTCACCTCCTATAATAAAAATTTCATAAAAAAATAGAAGGGCAGGATATTTCCCACCCCTTAAATTGACAATGTTGATCGTTAGAACATAAAAACTGGACATTTTGATGTTTAGGGTAAGCCCCCCCTTTAAACTATGCAAAAAAGCAGTTAAATCAACTGCTTATTTTTGATAGAAAATCAACATTTATATTGATAATCTCCGAACTGAAGGCATTACACCTTTTCTATGAAGCATATCTTCAAGCTGTTTTATTGTGTGCTTGCTAGCTTGCTTCAACATATCATTTACTTTCGGCAATGTTTCCTGATTGATATCTCCGGTAAAAGTTATATCAAAAAACTTATCAAATTTCATCTCATATGTTGAGGTTTCGTTTACAGGTGTTTTAAACGGTTTTATTTCAACATTCCTTCTCGGCATGGTAATATTCGTATCAGTAAATAAATCACCTGTAGGCAACGATTTTTTCATATCTTCAGAAACATTAACCATTGTTGATAAAAATCCCTCACCAATGCCTAAAGCCAAATTAACACCAATTTCATCCTCAAACAATTTTGAGGGTGAGTGTATTCCGAAAAAATCTTTTATATCATTGACAATACCACTGAAAAAACCACTTATTTTTTCAGATAACCAAGCACCGGCATCTTTTATACCTTGCCATAAACCCTGAATTAAATTTGTTCCAACCTCTGTAATTTTAGGCAGATTAGATTTAAAACCTTCTACAATAGCTGAGATTATTTCGGGAATTGACTTTATGATTTCCGCTATGATAACAGGTAGGTTTTCAACCAGTGCAACAAAAAGCTTTATTCCTGCATCGATTATTAAAGGTATATTATCAAGAAATGCATTGATAATACCGTCTATGATTTGCGGAATAGCCTCAACAATACCATCGATTATCTCCGGCAGAGCATCGACTAAACTTATTAAAAGTTTAATACCTGCCTCAATTATTTGCGGTATTGCACTAATAATAAATTTAACAATTCCTGTTATAATCGCCGGTAGCGATTCTATAAGTTTAGGCAAAGCCTTTAAAATACCATCTGCCAAAGCTAAAATTATTTCTAAAGAAGCTTCAAGAATTTCCGGTAAATTGTCAATCAAACCTTCTACTATTGTCATGATAGCTTCAACTGCAACCGGAATCAATTCAGGTAAAGCGGATGTTATGCCGTCAATTAAAGATAATAAAATTTCTATACCGGTATCTAAAACCTGAGGTAATGCTTCTATAAGTGTAGTAGCCAATGTAGTTATAATTTCTGTTGCTGAATCCAACAACAACGGTAAATTTTGAGTTATTGCACCGGCTATAGATGAAACAATTTGAAGTCCATACTCAACTAATTCCGGCAGTTTTTCGCTTATCATGGTGATAGCTGAACTTAAAGTATTGGAGATAACATCTCCGATTTTCGACATATCGCCATTTGCGGAGTTAATGCCTGATGTAAACTGACCTAAGAGGTCAACCCCGGCAGTACCTAACTCATTAAGTGCAGGCATTAAAATCGTTCCTAAAGCCGTTTTTGCTATGTCAGAACCGGCTGTAAGTTTCTGTATGGTGTCATCAAAATCGCCCATGTTGGCAAGCTGTTCACTTGAAAATACTGCCCCTGCCGCTTCTGCTTCAGCTGCTAAAGATTTTAAACCTTCACTTCCGGTTTGTATCAGCGGATTTAAATCTCGCGCCGATCTTCCGAACAGTTCCATAGCTAATGCATCGCGCTCAGTCTCATTCGCCACCGTTCCCAGAGCATCAATAACTGCCATGTAAACATCGTTAGATGATCTTAAAGAACCATCCGCATTAGTTACAGAAACACCTAATCTCTCGTATGCTTCAGCGTATTTTTTTGAACCCCCCGCCGCCTCCGACATTGCCTTAACGTTACGAGACATTGAACTCGTAAACGTCTCCATTGACACGTCAACGAGTTCAGAAGCATATTGAAATTGTTGTAAAGCATCAGTACTAAGTCCGGTCTGTGTACTTAAGGTCAAAATATTATCAGCATATGCTGCAGATTCTACCGCCATACTGCTCAAAGCTGTTGTTGCAGCTCCTGCAGCTGCACCTATCACACCAACACCGGCAGCAAAAGCAGTTCCAATACCGCCTAAAATTGAACCTAGTTTTTGAAGTTTACCGCCCGAAGATTCAGCTTCACTTCCGGATTTTTTTAATTCGGAATTAAAACCCGAAGCTTTCTTTTCGGCATCACTAAAATCATCACCGGATTTATTTAGAGCAGAATTATTTTCTTCCGTTGCAGATTTCAATTTACCAAGTTCAGCTGAAGTTTTTTCAATTTCTCTTGTAAAAGCGCGGTATTGTTCTTCAGCAATATCACCGGCTTCAAATTGTTTTTGAACCTGCGATTGTGCTTCTTTTAATCGGTCT
>JAQVWU010000068.1 GCA_028709565.1 Eubacteriales bacterium | reverse complement strand
CATCGGTAATGAGACGGGCTGGGGAGACAATGCCGCCGCAGGCAGTGCTGCGGCTTTTGACGGCAACATCGATACCTTCTTCGATCCCCTGGGCACGGGCGACGGTTATTGCGGTGTTGACGCCGGCGAACCCTACACCCTGACCCAGGTAAATATCCACTCCCGCAGCGGATATCTTGACCGTTATCTCGGCGCCATGATTGAGGGCTCCGATGACGACGAAAACTGGACCACCCTTTATACGGCCGATGAAGCCGCTCCGGAATACGCGTGGATGACTATTCCGGCATCCGCCCTTGAAAACAACACCGGTTACCGTTATTACAGATATTTCAACATGACCAGCCACGGCGACGTTGCCGAGGTTGAATTCTACGGCGTGAGCGTCTCGGGCATTCCGGAAGCCAAAGCCGCGGAAGCAGCCGATGCCGTCGATGCCCCCGCAGATACCCCTCTCGAAAGTGCCCCCGCATCTTCGGCCCAGACCGGCGATGTGTTTACCATAGCGCTCATAGTGCTCGCGGGCACCTCAGCCGTTATATTCAAAAAACGCAGATAATTCAGCACTTATTTAATAAATAAAAACGACGGGCGGTCAGCCCGTCGTTTTTGCATCAATGACCGGAGGAGCATTAATGAAAAAAGAGACCATGACATCAAGGGAGCGGGTGCTGCGCGCCGTCAGCCATAAAGAAGCCGACCGTGTGCCGATAGATTTGGGTATGCACTTTTCCACCGGAATTTCCGCTTTTGCCTATTATAACCTGAGGGAATATCTCGGGCTGGATACCTCACGTATTGAAATGCCGGATATGGTGCAGCTGCTGGCGCGGGTGGATGACGATATAATCGAACGGTTTCATATCGATACCGTGCTGGTCAACCCGCCGTATGACGGTTATGTCCGCTGGAATCCGAGGGGCAGATATGTATTTGACGTGCCTGAGGGGGCGCCGCTGCAGCGTGCGACCGACGGCGGCTGGACGATGGGCGGACTGCGGATGCCTGCCGGCGGATTCTTTTTTGACGGAGGGTGGCCTTCCTTCCATACCGGAGATTTTATCGCAAAAGCCGCAGCCAACGCCGAACGGCTGTATAAAGAGACCGATAAATTCACGGTATATATGCAGCTGGGGGCCTTCTTCGGCGGAATAGAGCATGCCTGCGCCATGTATACAGACTCTGAAGCCGTTGAAGAACAGCAGGAAAAGGCCCTTGAGCACGAACTGAGCCATGCGGGGGAGGTTATTCGCCGCATGGGCGGATACATACAGGGTATCGCGCTCAATGCCGACCTGGGCACACAGCAGAGCCCCATGATTAAGCCCGATATGTTTGACAGATTCGTCATGCCCTATCTGAGCCGGCTGTGCTCCTTCATTCACCGCAATTCCGACCTGAAGATATTTCTGCACTCCTGCGGCAGTATCGAACCGCTGTTGGGCAGTATCGCCGAATGCGGTGTGGATATTATCAGTCCGGTGCAGATCTCCGCCGAAAATATGGACCCGGCCGTGCTCAAAGGGCGGTATGGTGACAAACTGACCTTCTGGGGCGGTGGCTGCGACTGCCAGCATGTGCTCAGTGGCGGCACACCGGAGGATGTCAGGCGGAACGTCGGCCGTCTTATGGAGACATTCAAGCCCGGCGGCGGCTTTGTCTTCAATCAGGTGCACAATATCATGGGGGATGTCCCGCCCGAAAAGATTATAGCCATGCTTGATGCCGCCTATGAAAACGCCTTTTATTGAGCCTTACAAAAAAAGCCGGATTGCGGCAATCAGCGTCATGACTATGATAATGCGGCGGAAGATCTCCTCGTTGATTTTTTTGAGCACCTTGAACCCGATAACCGCGCCCAGGGCGATTACCGGCAGCATAACAGGGGTGATTATCAATGAGGACAAACCGATATTATGCCAGACAAAGATCTGAAAGGGCAGCTTTATGGTATTGACGATAAAGAAGAACCAGGCGTTGGTGCCCATATAGTTGTCCTTGCGCAGACCCAGGGCCAGCAGGTACATGCTGAAGATAGGTCCGGCGGCATTTCCGATCATCGAGGCGAAGCCGCTGAGTATGCCCACACTTATGTAAAACCAGGGCTTGGAGGGCACGGTAAGGTCCTTGCCCTTCCATTCGCTCCAGACCAGCAGCGCCAGACATAATAATACGACGGCGCCTATGAGATATAAAAAGGTCCGGTCATCGATCAGATTCCCAACAAAGGCGCCGGCTAGTATACCCAGCGCCGCCCAGGGCAGGGGGGACAGCACGTTCTTCCATACTACGTTTTTGCGGTAGCTCACGATTGCCATCAGGTCGCCGGTGAGCAGCATGGGCAGCATGATGCCGGTGGATACCTTGCCCCCGAAAACGGCGGCAAGCAGCGGTATGGCGAGCATGGTGACGCCACCGATGGCGGTTTTCGCGAAACCGACCAGCAGCGCCGCAAACAGCAGCACCGCCCATTCGGTTCCGTTCATGGTCAGGGTCTGTGTTATCAGTTCCATTTGTTATTCCTCAATCATATATTTTTGCTTTATTTGTATTGTATACGCAAAACACGGCATTGTCAATGCCAATGCAGATTTGCTATCGCATTGTTTTTCGGTTTTCGCCGATATAAAGGGAGACACATTACAGTGCCTCCCGCTTTATTTTATTGGATTGGCCGTCAGTTGGAAAGGTAGTATTGGACCGTCTTTTCGATGTCGGCAAGTATCTTTGGCTCGGCGGCGGCTATTTTTGAGGCGATGCCCGTCTGCTTCGCGTAGGCGGCATTCATGATGACCGTTGGCAGATTGCCCCAGCCGTATATATGTTCGGTTGCGAAAACGCGGTTTCCGAAGATGATATCGAGCATATCCGACGATTCGTTATCCCGTATGTATTTCCCCTCCAGCAGTATGTCATAATAGACGTCTTTTACCGAGCGGTGCGATTCGGCGCACAGGTTATCGATTATCACCGCGGTGCGTTCGGTGTCGGCATTGGTTATCGGAATGCCCAGCGCCGCGGCGTATGAGGCGGTGAGCGTGGTGTAGTCATATGCGTCGTCGTGTTTGGGGAAGGGCACGATACCGAATTCGTTATCCATCTGCCGCAGTTTTTTCAATGAACCCAGCACCTCGCAATAAAACAAAGATTTGCCGTCTATGAACATATCGTGCCAGGTCTGACCGGCAACCAGCCCTTTGGTTTGCCCGTCCATGAACACCCGGTCGGTGTTGGCGAACATCATCTCAACGATTGTATCGTATATGTTGACGAAGCGTTCGGATATCGGTTCATAATAGGGCATGTTTTGGCTGTCCCGCTTTGTCAGCTGCTCACCGCTGGAATATATAAGCGGCATAACCACACCGACATAGGCGGTCGCGCCGAATTGGTCGGCCGCCGTCATCTTACCGTCCCCGTCCAGGTCTTCGGCAGCCTCGCCCAGCATCCGCCCGAATACCTCATGTGTCCAGGTGCCGTCGTTTACATAGCCGTATATATCCCCTATGGCATAGTTTTCCTGTATGTCTTTATTGAATCCGAGCACCCAAGCCGATTCCTGCAGCATAAAATGCAGTTCGCCGCATAAAACATACAGGGTTTGACCTATGGTGAGTCCGTTTATAACGCTCTGATTCCACCATTCGCTGTCCAGCTTCAATGACTCCAGGTCATTTATATCATACAGATAGCCTTCGGTTCCGCGGGGGATGACAAAATGCAGCTCATTGAAAAATATATCATACGCGTCCTCATTTGCCCGCAGACATTTGTCAATGGTTGAGTTTACCACGTCGTATTGTTCGCGCTGCTCGGTAATCGTTATATTAAGCTGCTCTTCGATCTTGCGGTTGCGGCTGTAAACGGCGTCGTTTATCGCCTCGCCGTCCGGCGCGTCGGAGTCGAACTGGGTCAGCGCGAAGTTGCTTATATTGTTGAGTATGCGGAATTCATATCCGTCGTAATCGCCCTTCACAAGCCCGGCGTATATATCTGCGGAGGTTTGGGCCTCTGTCCCGGCAGCCGTTTCGGTCTGCGGGGCGGTGTTGTCCTGTTTTCCGCCGGCACACCCGGTCTGGATAAAAATAATGGCTATCATAATCGATGAGACAATAATCGCGGCGATTCTTTTTATTATGATCATTCGGAACCTCTCAGGTATGTAAATTATAAGAACGCGGTTTTATCAGCCGATCCGTTCGCTGAACAGGACCAGGGTATCCTCCATCGCCTTGACGTCCGATTCCTTTGTCTTGGCGATTGAGGAGGCGAATTCGGGGCTTGTTTGATTAAGCAGATTTGTATAAAAGCTTGAACAGCCGCCCCAGTCGAAGATAAAACCTAAGTCAAACGCGCGGTTTGAAAAGATGATTTCGAGCATGGCGATGGACTCTTCGTCCCGCGAGTATTTGGTTTTTATGGAGGTCTCTATATAGGCGGGGTATGAGGTTTTGCTCGATTCATAGGTGATCGCCTCGAGTATAATGCCGGTGCGCTCCGGATCGGTGCTTGTTATGGGCACCGAAACGGAATTTGTATTGCCGTAGGTCATGATGATGCTGTAGCTGTCCTGCTGCTCGTCATACTTGGGGTTGGGCAGGATTCCGAAGTCGGTTTCCATTCCGCGCAGCAGCAATACCCGGTTCATGCCGGTTACATAGAAGAGCACGCGGTTGTCCTCCATTGCGGAGGCGGCGCCGTCGGTATAGACGTCGGTATATGTGCCCTTGAATTTATCAAAGAAGAGGGTCATGGTCTTGTCCGCCAGAATTCGATATCCTTTATCAAAGGCGCTGACCGAACGCTCCCCCTCAAGGGAGTAATAGGGGATATCCTCCTCATCCTTTGTGAAAATGCGTACGCCGGCTCCCAGCATCAGGGCATTTATATTCCACACCTCCCCGATGGTACCCCAGGAATCGGCTTCGGAGGGCAGACCGTCGCCGTCTACATCATGCGAAACGGCCTTTACCATATCGTACATTTTATCCAGCGTCCATTTGTTCGACGTTACCAGCTCGTAGGGGTTGTCAAGATTCCACAATTCTATTACGGGTTTGGTGAACAGCGTCACCCAGGTGCCGTGTTTATCCATAAGGGTGAAGTCGCTGACCGTTAAGAACAGCTTATGCATTATGGAAAGCTGATCGTTGGCGTTCGCGTCCCACCACCGGGCGTCAAGGTCGATAAACGGCAGGGTTTGCAGGTCGACAAGCAGTCCGTCGGCGGCAAGCGCGGCGGCGGTGTAGATTGAATCGCCGTAGATGTCAAAATCATCCGACCCCGCCAGAATGCTTTTGCTCGCGGCTGAATGGCAGCTGACATTTTCAATCATTGTGATATAGACGTTATAGTTATCCTCGATGGTCATATTGCGGACCATGACCGCGTCGTTTACGATATCCCCCGCTTTGTCCTCAAAGTAGACGGTGTCAAAGATATACCAGTGTGTGCTTCCGGCGTTAAGTCCGCGGGACAGCGAACGGAACTCATAACCGCCGTAATCCCGCTCGGGCAGGTCGGGGCCGGGTATTTCGGTTTCGGTGTCGGCGGCGGTACTTTCGGTCTGGTCGGCGGTTACGGGGGCTTCTGTATCGGCGCAGGCAGCGCAGGCAATAAACAGGGAAAGCAGCAGGATTACGGAAATTAGGTTTTTCATGACATTCCTCCGCCGTTATTATTATTTGTTTGTTTATTACGTGATATCATTGATATCATTGATATCATTTATATATTAACATATATTGAATATATTTGTCAATATTCTGCCGCTGCGTGTTCAACCAATAAATTGCGGCTTTGTTTGTGCATGTTGCTGCATAAATGCCAAACCAAAGCCGTAATAATATTGCGGATGTGATAAAATTTTCAGTTGCTGCCGTTGCCTATAAAGGTGACAATCTCGCTCATCGGTTTTCTGCGGGGCTTTTGCGGGTTGTCGGCGGGATATCCTATCGGTATCAGGGCGACCGGTCTGTGATTTACCGGCAGATTCAGCGCCGAGATACAGTTGTTTTCATTGAAAGCGCCGATCCAGCAGGCGCCCAGACCCAGGTCTTCGGCGCACAACAGGATATTTTGTACCGCCGCCGCGGTATCCTGCAGGCAATACAGGTCTTCGCCCCGGCTGCCGTATCTTTGTCCGCTGGATTTAGCATCGACGCAGACCGCGATGAGCACCGGCGCCGCCGCCGTCCATTCCGACGAGTAGACCGGTTTATACATGCTTTTTATCAGCGCGCCGTCGGTGACGACATAAAAATGCCAGGGCTGGATGTTGCCCGCGCTGGGAGCCGCCTGAGCGGCCTTGAGCAGCCGCAGAATCAGCTCGTTGTGTACCGGTTTGGACTGATAACCCCTGCAGCAGGTCCTTTTTGACGCCAGTTCGATAAAGCTCATTGTTTTATTACTCCTCCGTTTACTGTTCCGTGTTTTTTTGTTGGATTGGTGGGATTAATTCGGTCCCTTATATTGTTTTACCGGTTTTCGGTGAAATAACACCGTCATCGCCTGTTGGGGGCAGGCATTGACGCACCGGCAGCACAGGGTGCAGTACGATAAGCGCGTCGAAATCCTCCGCCTCTTCAATGGAGTGACAGCGGGCGTTCATCCCGGCGGCGAACAGTTCGGCTATGTATCTTGAGTTTCCGGTTCCGGAGAAATAAAGTATCAGAATCATGTTATATGTCTGTTAATCGGCGCTGTCTTTAATCCAGATTTCCCGTATGATCTGTTCGGTATCCGAACCCTTTTGCGAGAAATTTCTGTCATACGGATAAAAGAAACGCTGTCCGATGGCTCCGGATTCTCCGCTCCTGATGGCTGCCGTGCGGGTGCCGGGCATTTCGAGGGCGCCCTGACCCCCGTCGATTGCCTTTACCCAGTTATACGCGTAATCAAGCCAGCGGCGCCGGTACCCAAGGGGCTGATTCGCGAACCAGCTTATTTCGTCAAAACCCCACCAGTCCGATTCGGCTTTATCGACTTTGTCGGGATAGTGGCCGCAATAATTATCCAGTTCAACAAGATAGGGCAGCATATCGCAAATCCATCCGCTGTGCGTCCTGCCTCCGAGACTGCGCCCGAAGAGCGAGTCGGAGTGTCCTTTCCTGAGCACAATCTTCTGCGGCGCGTCATCGGTCGCTATGTGGTCGGTTTCGGTTTCGGGCACCACCCCGCGCAGGGGGAAGCGATGGAAATCAAACAGCAGCAGCCCGTCAGTTCCCGTAATTCCGTGGGTATGGGCGTTGAGGAAAACGAACCTGCGTCTCGCTCCGGCGGACGCGTAGGCGCGTATCATGTTCATAACCTTTGTCCAGCACCGGTAATCCGTGTCCGACGATCCGATGAGATACACCTGCCCCATATGCAGCGCCTCAAAACCGGCGTCGATAAAGAGGACGGCGCGGTAGTAAAACCACATCTGCGTTTCCTGCCGGGTCATGTCGGGCACGCTCGCGCCCTGCCCCCAGTGGTTGACAAATTTGCCGTCGGGAAAGAGCATGGCGCGGTAACTGAAATTGCGCCGCTCATATTCGCAGCCGAAGGCTTCAAATACCCACGCGGGTATGGCAATCTCCTCGACCGAGGTAAAGGTCGTCTCAAATATGCAGGCTTCAAAGATAACCTCGGGGTCGGCTGTATGAATGTCGGTCAGCGCCCGGGCATATAGAGCGATTGCCCCTTCATCCCCTCCGTTCATCACCCACATGGTGGACGCGCGCCCTATGAATTTAGCCCCGGTTGACAGCACAAAGCGCTTGTTCTGCGCTATATCGTCGGGACGCAGCGTTTCGAAATAAAAATGATTTACGGCGCGGGCCAGATAATTGCGCAGCGTTTCCTCCGAAACCGAGCCGCTGAAGCTATAGTTTCGATTATTGCCGGATGAACCGGATGAATGGGATGTCATATTAACCTCCGATTTTATTCGATTTATTCGATTTTGTTATTGGATACTTTCGCGTTGATCTTATATAATAAATATAGCATGAAAACCCCGCTTTGTACAGAGTTAAATTGACAATCGGCGATATATATGGTATATTATTTTCGGAAACATAATACGCAATCACATAAATCGCAAATAATAAATAAGAATAAGAGGAGATGTAATATGGACAAAATGAATATAGCCTTCGCGGGCTTCAGGCACGGGCATATTTTTGAACTGTGGAACAAGGCGCAAAAAAACGGCGATGTCCGTATTGCCGGCGCCTGGGAGGGAAACGCTCAGACGCGGGCCGAATGTGAGGCGGGGGGAGTGCGGTTCACTTATCCCGATTACGACGCGCTGCTCAATGACCAAAGGGTGGATATCGTAGCCATCGGCGATTATTTCGGCGCCCGCGGCAGTCTTGCCGTAAGAGCGCTGAAGGCCGGCAAACATGTCATTGCCGATAAACCGCTGTGTACCTCCCTTGCGGAACTGGAGGATATAGAACGGCTGTCAAAGGAAAAATCGCTGTCGGTTTTTGCGATGTTCTCCATGCGCTACGGAGCGAACGCGTCGGCGGTCCGGGAACTGATCGGGCAGGGCAAACTCGGTGAAATACACAGTATATACTACGGGGGTCAGCACCCTCTCAACTACGGCAGCCGCCCCGCGTGGTATTTTGAGGAGGGCTGTCACGGCGGCACCATCAACGATATCGGCATCCACGGCGTTGACTATGTCGCCTATGTCACCGGCCTGCGCACCGAAGCGATATTGTCCGCCCGCTGCTGGAACGCGTTCGCCGCTCAGGAGCCGGATTTCAGGGACAGCGCCCAGTATATGCTCAGGCTGGATAACCGGGCGGGGGTAATTGCCGATGTTTCGTACGCGTCGCCGGACAGCTTTTCCTACAGTCTGCCGGAATACTGGATGTTTTTGATATGGGGTTCAAAGGGCATGCTCAGCTTCAGCGCCGGCTCGGGCGATGTGGCGGCATATCTGCTCGGACTCACCGAAGTGACACATATTAAGGGAACGGCGCCGCGCGGCGATTATCTGACCGATATGCTGACCGAAATCAAGGGCGGCAGGCCGGAGATTCTGACCACCGCCGAGGTGCTGGCGTCCACCCGGGAAACGCTGATGATACAGGCCTTTGCCGATAAGAACTGAACGGGACCGGAAGTCCGCGGCTTTAAAAGAATCAGTTCCGTCTCCTCAGAAGCCTGAAATTATTCACGGTGTGCTTTATGCGGTTGAAAGTTTGCAGCATTTTATGCATCGGTATTATCAAACCCTCGCTGCCCCCCGCCGCGACCCGGCTTTCGTATATTTCCAGCAAAGGCCGCAGTTTCTCAAACTGGGTCATATATATCAGCGCCGTCAGGACATTTCCCCGTCCCCAGTACATGTCATACTGCTCCTGCATCGGACCGTACATGAGATGTTCCATTTCCGCGGCTGTTATCAGATTGTTTTTCAGTGCGATGCCGACAATGTCGGTGCCGGGCAGGAAGTTGAGCCCGTGGAGCTGCAGCTCAAAGGGGGGCTCCAGTTCCATACACAGCTCAAAGGTAGCCCTGAGATCGTCGTCGCTCTCAAACGGGTGCCGGATCATGAAATCATAGACCACCGACGGGACACCGCAGGACGATAAAATCCGGCTGGCTTCGATTATCTGTTCCCGGGTCTCCGATCTGTGAAAGATATCCTTCCGGATACGGTCCGAGCCGCTCTGTACCCCCACGACAATCTGGTGCAGACCGGCGTCCACAAGGCTGCTTATTATACGCCGGCTGATTTTCAGGGGATGACCCCATATATTGAACGGAATATTTATCTCTTTTTTATACCGTTCCGCGAATTCCTCCACCCAACCCTCCGCGTCGGAGAAGATTTCGTCCCAGAAACGAATTAAAGAAAGCTTTTTGACGGCTTCTTTGGCTGTGCTCAGCTCCGCGATGACGCTGTCGACGCTTCGGAACCTGACGAATTCGTCCTTCCCCCTGTATATGCGTTTGAGATTTACCGAACTGCAGTAGGAACACGCAAAAGGACAGCCCCTGGACGCCGCCGTCTCGTATGTCACCCCGGACAGCAGCGGGTCCCGGCCGATGATTTTATCTTTATCCAAAAAGCTGATACCTTCCTCACCGGGTTTCGGATAACCCAGCGTGTCCAGATTCTGTACAAGCGGTCTTACAGGGTTTATTGTAACGGCGCCGCCGGTCCTATAAGCCAGATTCCGGACGGATGAGATATCTCCGCCGGTATTGAGCGCGCCTGTCAGCTCGCAAAATGCCTCCTCACCCTCGCCCCTGATGACATAATCGGCGTAACCGAGGCATTTCTCGGGAAACAGTGTGGGATAAACCCCGCCCCAGATGACCGGAACGCCGAATCGCGCCCTGATAAAATCGTTGACGGCGATTACAGACTCCAGATACATGGACGACATCACGCTCAGGGCGAT
>JAQVWU010000067.1 GCA_028709565.1 Eubacteriales bacterium | reverse complement strand
AACGATTTTTCCGATATGCAGGTCGGATAGATGCAGAAATTTCATCGGCTGTCTCCTCGTGGTGTTATTTTATATATGATATTTGTTTTTTCGTTTTTCAAAGGCTCTTATACCGCCTTCAAGAATGTCACAAATATGCTGCTGAACACCTCGACTGTTAAGTATTCCTTCATCGACGGTCGTTCCATCAGCTTTATACTGTGGAAGGTTATTTTCAATTGAGCCTGAACGATACTCGAAACGCTTTGCTTTATTGGTGGAATCAATGCCGTCTTGATTTGCAACGACAACTTCTTCTGCATCAGCACCCACAACTATATTCGCATTGTGAGTTACGATGATTATTTGCCGTTCAACTTTCTTGCGTCTAATGAAAGGAATAAGCTGTTCGAAAATTGAACGATTATCGAGGTCGTCCTCAGGCTGATCAATAAGAATTGGGCAATCGCTATCGGCTAAATCTATTAGTAACTGTAATAACACAAGAGCTTTTTTCCCCGGCGACATTACATCAATAGAATCGTTGCCCATTTTTACTATATATTTTATGTTATACCAATCATCAAGTATGTTTCTTAAAGCCTGCTCAGGCTCCGAACCCGCTTTTAATGTTACTAATTCCCCGTTGAGTGTTTTTTTGATAATGCTTATTAGCAATGCAGCGTTGTATTTATCAGGAGAAAAAACATCAACATTGATAATTATACGATTTTGAGAAGAAGTAGCACGATATAATTCCGACCACTTTGCAAGGAAATCGTTCTGCCTTAATGGGATAAGAACATCGTATTGTAAGCCTGAATTGTCGTTTATAGTATTCGCTTTTATGTAAGCAGCAAATTCTTCGTATTTAACTCTAACGATTTTCGGAAGGTTCGAGTCAAGTCGAGTATGCACGAAACAGGTCTTGTGCTTTAGAAAAAACAGATCCGTGTATTTATTCGACCCTTAGCCAGCTGCGGTATTCGCTTCCGGTCCGGCCCAGATGGAAGAAATCCCGCAGTTCGATGCCGCCGGACAGCGGGATGGTATACATGTCTTTTTTAACCACGACCCGCGCTTCCGACAATTCTTTTGCCGAGATGGCGGGCAGGGCGTTTAAATCGTTGCCGGCCGCGTCTGAGACGTCACAGCCGAAGAGTATGGGGCCGCGGTAAAGGCTGTGATAGCCCTGCTGCTCGCCCTCGCCCTTTATATAGCGGGCACCGAAATCGAAGTCAAGGGTGAAGGACGCTCTGCCCCCGCAGTCGTACATCCGGTAGCCGGCCGGCACAGGCTGCTTTACGCCGTTTGCCGTTACAGTCGACGCGGCCGACCAGTGCGGTATGCGCAGCGCCAGTCTGCCGGTATAGTCCTTCACCTCGCAGCACACCCTGCCCGGCGCGGGATACATGCCTTCTATAGTAATCGTCGCACCGTCATCGGTGACAAACTCGCCGCTTTCCCACAGATTCAGCCAAAGCGTGTCGTCATCGCGGGTAAAGCGCCATTCGCTCAGATTGCCGACGGCTCGCGCCGCGTTGACCGAACAGCAGTTCAGTTCGGGTGAACCCGGACGGCACTGGAAACCTATATCGTGAAAGTTCGCCTTTCTTGAACCGTTCATGGGCGCGTCGTAGACGGACCATCTGCCGGTGGGCGACCAGATGCCCAGGCAGGCATTGTAATGGGACAGTTCAAGAAAATCAATCAGCGACACATCGGCGGTAAGCTTATATGTTTCGATTGCCAGTGCGTTATAGGCGATAACGCAGCAGCTTTCAATCGCGCCGCTACCGAAAGGATTGCCCACCGCCTGTTCGCTGGTGGAAAAACCGCCGGTATTGTGTATATCGGTTCTTAGAATCGACCGGCAGATAAATTCCGAGGCGTCCCTGTAATATTTCTCTCCTGTGGCGCGGTACAGTTCGGCCAGACCTATTATCGCGTGTAAACTCTCCCAGCGCGGCTTCGGACACCGATAGAATTCGATTCCGCCGAGGGCGCAGCTTATGTAATTGCCGGCATTCGGGTCATTGAAATCCTTTTCGATATGACGGGCAAAATCGAGATATTCGCCCTTTCCGGTGATTTGGTACAGCAGCGCGAAGGAGTGGATGGGGGCCAGATTCATTTCGGAGCTGCCGATATCCACCAGGCGGCGGCCTGCATCCGTATAAAAGGTATTGATGAACAGCCCCGCGATTCTTTCAACCGCCTCCAGATACGCGCCGTTCCGTGTCTCGCCGTACCAGAGCAGCAGACCGTACATAATGTGATAGTGCGACCAGCTGTCCCATGTACCGCTTCTGTTTTCGGGGGATTGGGAGAATGCGCCGGTCAGCCTGCATTTTTTCGAATAGCAGCCGAGATATCCGTCCTCCGCCTGACAGGTCAGCAGTTCCGCGATAAAATCCTGTATATATTGATACAGTTCCGGATTTAAGGTCATGCGGTAAATAAAATACGCGCCGGTGATGTATTTCCCCGCGAATTCCCCCGACCAGGGCAATAAATCGCGATAGGGCTGCATATCCCTCTCGGCGAACATGTCGAGGATGGCGGGATTTGTCTCCCGCAGACCGATAAGCCAGTTTTGAGTGATTTTTTCGGCAAGTTTAACCGTTCTCCCGTTGCTTTTGACCAAAATAAGTTTTACCGTGTCCATAACGCAATCCTCCGTGTAAGTTACGCCCCATCCGTTTTATAGTCGGGATGGGGCGCAGATAAGTATTGTTAACCGGCAATCGATTCGATGGCCGTCACCGTCTTTTCAATCGCTTTTTCCGTCGCGGAGCGCTTTGATTCGATGGCAGAGGCTATTTCGGTACCGCTTGCTATGGCGCTTGACACCGTCGCCTGGAGCGAACCCCAGGAGAAGATGTTGGCGTTGTCCATTACGACCTTGCTGAAGATAAGGTCAAGCATCTCCACCGACTCCTCGTCGCGGACATATTTACTTGTCAGACAGATATCGTAATAGGCGGGCGTGAGATTGTTTAGAGAATCGGCCGCCATCGCCTCCAGGATAAACCCGGTTTTACCGGTATCGTCATTTGTCACCGGGACGGAAACCACGTTGACACACCATCCGTCTGCATAACAATAATAGTCGTCCTGATTCTCATCATACTTCGGAGGGGGAATTATTCCGATATCCACATCGCAGCCGCGCATGGTCTCGATATGGTACAGCACCTCCGGCGCGAAGAGGGTGCGTCCCTCCTGAAAATACACCAGGTTATCGGGATAGGAACCGTTGACCAGGGTGGATTCGCTCAGGCTGATCGACTCGCTCCGGGATACCTTCTCGGCAATGGTGCTCATAATGGTAAGAGCCCGGTCGGTGTCGCAGGTTATATAGGGGATATCGTTTTCGTCTTTGGCCGTGATCAGTTCGCCGGAGGCGAGATAGAGTACCGACCCCAGCGTTGTCTGGGCCATCGTTCCGAAACAGTCGTCCTCGAATTTCATAAGATTGTCGCCGTTGAGGTCCTGCTTTACAGCTTCGTTTAACGCAAAATAGCTTTCCAGCGTCCATTTATTGTCTTTGACCAGCGTATACGGATTATCAAGGTTATAATCTCCGATCATGTCTTTATTGAAGAAAAATACGCGGGTGGACTTGTTGTCGATAATAAAGATTTCACCGGTGGCGTAGAATTGCTTATTGGCTATTGTAAGCGAATCGTTTGTGGCCTGTGACCACCATCTTTGGGAAAGGTCCAGATATTCCACATCCTTGAGGTCGACAAGCATGCCCTCAACGGAGATTGAGCCGGCGTCATAAACATTGCATACCAGCGCCTGAAAGGAGGTATCAGCGGCGGATATCAGCTTCTTGACCGGCGTGGTAACGGTGCCTTCCCCGCTTTCGATTGTCTCCAGCACGACATTATATTTGTTTTCAATGTTTACAGTGCGTTCGTAAAGGGCGTCGTTGATCTGTTCGCCGTCGATCTCTTTTGAAATGATGTCCGAAGCGGACCAGATGCCGTCATAGATGCGGCCGTAAAAGGTTATCGTCTCCCCTTCGAAATCGGTTTCCGGCAGGTCGGCTGCAACATATATCTGTACGGTTTCGGTTTCCGATGCGGAGGTTCCGGAATCACTCCCGGCGGTGTCGGATACATCGGCGCAGGCGGTCATAAACATGCCCGACAAAACGGCGGCAGCCAAAAGGGCGGAGATAAACCATCGGTTGTTTTTCATTGCGCTACATCCTTTCGTTTTTTAATACAATTAAAACACAGGAATATTCATATCGGGTCGGGGTATACTTTATTCCTCGACGGCTGTCTCAAGCAGGTAATCGAGGGTTTTATCCCATAATATGCTTCGGATGAGTATATCCTTTGTATAATACTCCTCAAGGGCGGTTACCGACTCAAAGCCGTAATACTCCGCGTAATCCGACGCGTCGGCTTCATATTCCGCCTGGGTTAAATGTATATCTTCATTTTGTACAATCAGGTACATTATCATCTCTTCGGCTACCGTGTCCTGGGCGTAGGTTACCGATTCCTTGGTAAACTCCGCGAGCGTTGTATTGTACAGCGCGCCCAACATCTCCTCCAGCGTCTCATAACCGTTGGCGAGGGCGTATTCCCTGTAATAATTTATCATTTCGTCGCTGTACATCTGTATTTCGGCTTCGGGATATTTTTGTATAACCGAACCGCGTATAACGGTGCTCCACAGTTCTCCGATTTGATTCGTCCGGATTTGCTGTACATTATCGCTGTATATTTCGAGCATTACAGAGGACTTGTATTCGTCAACGGTAGTGAAGTCGGATATTGTTTTGACAAATTCATCGTTCATCTCGGGAATGTTAAACTCGTATATTGTGTCCACCGTGATGGTAAAGGTAGCCGGTTTTCCGGAAAGGGCCTCGTTGTTTAAATACGGATCGGGAAAATTTAGGCTGACGGTTACCGCTTCCCCAATATCGGCGCCGATGAGTCCCTCCTCAAAACCCGGGATATAGGCGCCCGAACCGATGACAATCTCCTGATCGTCGGCTGCCATGCCGTCGGGGGTTTCCTCCCCGTCCATCTGCCCGACATAATCAATCTGCAGTTTATCCCCGATTTGTACGGGGCGGCCGGTCACCTCCGTGCTGGTGGTGTTTTCGCTGAGTACAGTGTTTATATAAGCGTCATATTGTTCATCCGTAACCGTCGGATCCTGTTTTGTTACCGTCAGGTTTTTATAGGGACCGAGGGTTATATATTCGTCAAGATTGTAGTCTTTATATATATCAAAACTTAATATATCGTCGGGTGACTGCGCTTGGTCGCCGGCATTTGTTTCGCTGCCGTTTTCACCGGGTTTATCGGAACATCCCGCAGCAAAACACAGCAGCAATGCTGCCGTTATCACCAGGGCGGCTGATTTATGGTTCATTTTTTATTTTTTCCTCGATGTGTTAAAGTTTTTTACGTTAGGTATTATAGATTGGTGGATTAATACAGCGGATGCACCACGCAGAGCCGGGCGACTTCGGCGCGTATCTCATCGGCTTTGTTCTTGAAATCGGTGGCTGCCATAGCTATGAGCCGTCCGATTTTCACCATATCGTCTTCCCTGAAACCGCGGGTGGTAACCGCCGGCGTTCCGATACGGATGCCGCTGGTGACAAAGGGGCTCTCGGGATCGTTGGGTATGGTATTTTTATTGACGGTAATGTGAACCTCGTCCAGCCTTTTTTCAAGCCTTTTGCCGGTAGTTTTGAAATTGCGCGTGTCGGCGAGCATCAGGTGGTTGTCGGTCCCGCCGGAAACGAGATTAAAGCCCTCGTTTGTCAGCGTTTCGGCGAGAACGGCGGCGTTTTTGACAACCTGCTGTTGGTAATCCTTAAATTCGGGACGCAAAGCCTCGCCGAAGCAGACCGCCTTGGCCGCGATTATATGCATGAGCGGTCCGCCCTGCATTCCGGGGAACACCGCTTTGTTGATTTTGGCGGCCAGTTCCTCACGGCATAATATCATACCGCCGCGGGGTCCGCGCAGCGTCTTGTGGGTGGTGGTGGTTACCACATCGGCGAAGGGTACGGGGCTCGGGTGCAGGCCGGCGGCGACAAGCCCGGCGATATGGGCCATATCCACCATAAAATAAGCACCCACGCCCCGGGCGATCTGCGAAATGCGTTCAAAATCGATAATCCGGGGATATGCCGACGCTCCGGCTACGATGAGTTTGGGACGTTCCTTTTCAGCAAGGGCGGCCAGTTGATCGTAATCGATGCGGTGTGTAACATCGTCCACGCCGTAGGGTACAAAATTATAGAATAAACCCGAAAAATTCACCGGGCTTCCGTGTGTGAGATGCCCGCCGTGAGCCAGACTCATGCCGAGAACGGTATCCCCCTTTTCCAGCAGCGCCAGATAAACCGCCATATTGGCCTGGGCCCCGCTGTGCGGCTGAACATTCGCGTGTTCCGCCCCGAACAGCTCTTTAGCCCTGTCTATGGCTATGGTCTCGGCTATATCCACCTTTTCGCATCCGCCGTAATAGCGTTTGCCGGGATAACCCTCGGCATATTTGTTGGTCAGACAGGAAGCGGCGGCGGCCATCACCGCCGGGGAGACAAAATTCTCCGACGCAATCAGCTCAATTCCGTCCCTTTGGCGTTCATATTCGGCATAAACAGCTTCTCCCAGCTCGGGGTCAGCCTGTGACAGCAGTTTCATATTTTCGAGCAGCATATCTGAAATCTCCTTGTTTAGTTTTATTCTTTTAGTTTTTTAGTTTGAAATTTAGTATTTATTATACAATGTTTGCGGGTATTTTACAATATGAATTAATATATATTTTATTAAATATCCGCGTCAGGAATTCGAAGGGTTTTTCAGGCAAACTATGATATCCCGCGTAATCGACGCATCCACCCGGTGCCGCAGATTATCATACGGCGCCTTTTGCGGTTTAAAGCCTTCGGATATAAATATCCCTTCCATCTCCTCCCGGGGGAATACATTGATGTTCCACGCAAAGGCCGCGGCTCCGCCGGGGCGCAGGCACTTTTTCCAGACCGGCAGACAATGCCGCAGCAGTTCGGCGGGATTGCGGGTAAGGGATGATTGCTTTTCGTTTGACACATTGCCGTGCTGAACGCCGTATGGCAGATCGCCCGCGATGACATGAAATTTTCCCTTTTTAAAATAGTGGTCGGCATAAAGCGAATTGCCCGCTATAAACTGCAGGTCGAGGGTATCCCCCGCTTTCATGGATTCCTTGTCCCTGGCTATTGTAAAACTGTTTATTTCGGAGGTAAAACTCTTGTGTTCTCCGCTGAGCCGGGTGCGTTCGTATTTGTGCTTATAACGCCCGGTTTTCAGATAGCGCTTCAGATACGCCGTGCCCTCGGTAACGGCGGAGGGAGCGATTTCCACACCCGCGCAGTTATAACCCAGAATCAGTGCCTCAAACAGCGTGGTGCCCTTTCCCGCGACCGGATCCAGCAGAAACAACCCGTCCTCCCGGGCATATCCGCCGGCGGCAACCGCCAGATTTATCAGCAACCGCGTAAATATCTCATTTGTTTTTCCGGTATATTTAAGAATCGTCGAAATATCATCGTTGAAGTATTCGGACGCCGTCCTGCGCATCGGACGCAATAATACCTCATCATCGCGGCGCGTCTCCTCAAATACGGCATATACAAAAGATAGACGGGAAATCAGCCTCAGGTCGGATTTGGCAAGCGGCTCGCCGGATAAAAAAGTGATATAGCAGACCCCTTCTATTTCTTCGGCCGCAAAATCACGGCAGGGCACCGAAAAAGAGGATGACATAGCCTCAAGTTCGGCGACCGACAGGTGCTTTGACGCGTCGAAATATACGCGATTATGTCCGGGGTTTGAGAGCAGAAGGTATTTAGGCATAATTTTACCGCCTTTAGTTTATAGTTTAATTATATAAAATACGGACGTGCTGCCCGTTTAGCAATACGTCCGATTTGCATTTTATTTATTGGTTTTCAATCGGAATCGGAACCGGGATCGGATTTGTGTTCTCCGGTCTCCTGCTGTTTCTTTTCAGCCGCGCGGCGCGCTTCTTCCTCTTCCCTGCTCTTTTTTTCTTCGATATCACGCAGCGCTTTGGCCCGGTTCTCTTCCTCGCTGCGCCGTCTGCGTTCGCTCATTAGGGCTTCCAGTTCTTCAACGGTAGGATTGCCGTTCATAACCGCGTCGAACTGAACCTCGTCCATAATCTCATTCTTGAATAAAAACGAAGCTATAAAGTGCAGTTTTTCCATATATTTATTGATAATGTCCTCCGCCTTATTATACGCGCTGTCAATTATCAGTTTGATTTCCCGGTCTATTCTGGCAGCCGTCTCTTCGGAGTAGTTGCGCGCGTTCGAGAAATCACGTCCCAGGAACACCTCGTCCCCCGCGTGGTCGGTGCCATACACAATCGAACCGAGATTATCGCTCATCCCGTATTTTGTCACCATATTGCGGGCGACATTGGTGGCGCGCTGGATATCGTTGGAGGCACCCGTGGAGATATCACCCATAATCAGTTTCTCGGAGACACGGCCCCCCATCAGTGTGATGATTTCATTGACCATCTCGTTTTTGGACATATAGGAACGGTCTTCCTTCGGCAGGGAGAGGGTATAACCCCCGGCGCGTCCCGACGGAATAATCGATATCTGATGGACCGGCGAATCGGGTTTCACCACACGCGTGACAATGGCATGCCCCGCTTCATGATAGGCGGTGAGTTTTCTTTCGTTTTCGGTAACGACCTTTGACCTCTTCTGGGGTCCCACCAGGACCTTAATGGTCGCCTCTTCCAGGTCATTCATGCCTATGAGCGACTTGCCCTTTTTCGCGGCCAGCAGCGCCGCTTCGTTTAACAGGTTCTCCAAATCCGCCCCCGTAAAGCCGACCGTCGTTTTGGCAAGCACACCCAGATCGACATCCGCTTCAAAGGGTTTCCCCTTGGCATGGACCTTGAGTATTTCTTCGCGTCCCTTGATATCGGGATAGTTTACCGTCACCTGGCGGTCAAAACGCCCGGGACGCAGCAGCGCGGGGTCAAGTATATCGGGTCTGTTGGTAGCCGCAATTACTATAACGCCCTCGTTTGAGCCGAACCCGTCCATCTCCACCAGCAGCTGGTTAAGGGTCTGTTCGCGTTCGTCATGCCCGCCGCCCAGACCGGCTCCGCGGTGACGTCCCACCGCGTCAATTTCATCTATAAATATTATGCTGGCGGGATTCTTCTTTGCCGTGTCAAACAGGTCGCGTACCCGCGAAGCGCCGACACCCACATACATTTCGACAAAGTCCGAACCGGAAATGGAATAGAAGGGCACACCGGCCTCACCGGCAACCGCTTTTGCCAATAGGGTTTTACCCGTACCGGGAGGACCGATAAGCAAAACGCCGTGGGGAATCCGCGCCCCCAGCTTATTGAACTTGGACGGTTCCCGCAGGAATTCCACCACCTCGCGCAGCTCTTCCTTTTCTTCGTCCGCACCGGCAACATCCCGGAAGTATACCTTTTTCTTTTCATCCGAACCCAGCTTCGCCCTGGCCTTGCCGAAGGTGTTGAGTTTTCCGCCCTTGCCGGTTGTCTGGTTCATTACATAAATCCAAAGGCCGACAAAGAGCACGATGAGCAGCACATAGGGCAGCAGACTTACCCACCACGGAATTTCCACCGGTTCGGCATAATTATAACTTTCGATGGTACCGTCTTCGAGCTGCCGCTGTACGACTTCATTTAAATCGGAATAGAAAATAGAAATGTCGAGCAACCGGTAGGAAAAGGTCTGCCCGTCATGTGTCAGTATGGTCAGGTTGTTCTTCTCATCTATCTCAAAAGCTTTGACCTCGCCGTTGTTGAACATGACCACGATGTCGCTGTAAATCAGCGAATCGGTGTTCATGTTGCCGAAAAGCGCGGCTGTGGCGATAAGTATCACACCGATCAAAACCACATAAAACAGTATGATTTTTAAATTACCTTTCATTTATACCCCCGTATACCCCAGGCACAGATTTTTTGTTTTTACAGTGTTTGGTGCCATCCTGCTGTTTTTCCATATATATCTCGCTTTTCAGCACCCCGATATACGGCAGCGCGCGGTATTTTTCGGCATAATCCAGTCCATACCCCACCACAAAGTCGTCCGGTATAACGCGGCCCACATAATCCGGGCGGAATTCCACCTCCCGGCGGTTGGGTTTGTCCAGCAGCGCGCAGGTACGTACCGAATGGGCCCCCTTGAGTTTGAGGTACTCCACCAGGTAAGACAGTGTGCGTCCGCTGTCTATAATATCTTCAATTATCAATATATCCAGTTCGCTGATGTTTTTTCGATGAAAATCGAGTATTATATTCACGCTTCCCGAGGTTTTTGAGGAATCGCCGTATGACGAAACCTTTATAAAATCTATTTCCACGGGCAATCCGATGCGTTTCATCAGTTCGCCCATAAAAACAACCGA